>JAIEMN010000062.1 GCA_019752115.1 Gemmatimonadaceae bacterium | reverse complement strand
GCCGGCCGCGGCGGGCGTGGTGGCCCGAACGCCGCGCCGGGGGGCGCGCCCGTGCAGGTGCGCGCGCCGCGTACGCGCCTCGTGCTCTGGAAGGCGCCCTTTGGCGCCGGCGACACCGCCACGATCTACGCCGGCGGCCCGCAGTTCACGTCGGCGATGTACAGCACCGACAGCTCCACGCTGTTCGTGAGCGATAGCGGCGCGGTGATCGCCGTGCGCGTCAAGAATCCCTCCGAACGCTTCAACCTCGGCCGCAACGTAACGCTCCCCGCCACCGGCGGCGGCTTTGGTGGCGGCGGCGGGCGTGGCGGCGCGGCCGGCGCCGACTCCACCGCCGGCGCGCTCCTCGCGCGCTCGGTGAACGGCACGAACTACGTCCTGCTCGGCAAGGACGGCAAGAGCGTCGCCCTCTCCGGCAACCGCGCGCCCGGCGCCAACTGGTACAAGCAGGCGCCGCGCCCGTGGGTGGACCGGATGGACATCACGTCCAAGGCGCGCACGCGCCTCATGGACAGCCCGGCCGATGTCTACGAAACGTTCGTCGCCGCGCTCAACGATGACGTGAGCGAATTCATCGTGACGCGCGAGTCGCCCACGATGATCCCCGATGCGCATCTGCGCACCGCGGGTAGCTCGACGACCAAGCAGCTGACCAAGAACGTCGACGTGGGCCCCGAAGTCTCCGGCGCCATTCAGAAGCGCATTCAGATCACGCGCCCGCGCGACGGCACCAAGTTCTGGGCCGACGTGCTCCTGCCGCGCGATTGGAAGCCGGGGCAGAAGGTGCCGGGCATCATCTGGTTCTATCCGCGCGAGTACAGCACCACCGCCGAGTACGAGCGCTCGCGTTGGACCACGAACATCAACGCCTTCCCCACGGTGCCGAGTGCGCGTCCGGCCTCGAGCATGCAGCTGTGGGTGGCGGCCGGATACACGCTCATCCAGCCTGACATCCCGATCTATGGCGATGCCGGCAAGATGAACGACAACTACACGCGCGATCTCAAGGAAGGGCTCGACGCCACGCTCGACGCCGTGGTGGACAGCGGTTGGGTTGATCGCGACAAGATGGGGATCGGCGGCCACAGCTACGGCGCCTTCTCCACGGTGAACGCGCTCACGCTCATGCCGAACTTCAAGGCCGGCATCGCCGGCGACGGCATGTACAACCGCACGCTCACCCCCTTCGGCTTCCAGAGCGAGCGGCGCAGCCTGTACGACGCGCAGGCGACCTACCTCGACATGTCGCCGTTCCTCCGCGCCAACAAGATCTCCGGCGCGCTGCTCATGTATCACGCCATCGAAGACCAGAACACCGGCACCGACCCGATCTCCTCCAAGCGCATGTTCGCCGCGCTCCAGGGCCTCGGCAAGCCGGCCGCGCTGTACATGTACCCGTACGAGGACCACTCGGTGGCGACGTACGCCAGCGATCTGGACCTGTGGGCGCGGTGGGTTTCGTGGATGGATATCTACGTGAAGCAGGGGAAGCAGGTGGTGCCGGCGAAGGCCATGCAGCAGCAGTAGCGACCCACAACTCATGACCTAAAGCCCGGAACCCAGAACTGATCAGTTTTGGGTTCCGGGCTTTAGGTTTTGGGTCATGGGTTCTCCTGCCCCTACCTTCTTTTCCGCCCCCGCGCAGTTCCGTGCTTGGCTCGCGGCGCATCACGCCACGGCGTCCGAACTCCTGGTGGGCTTCCACAAGGCCGGTACCGGCACGCCCTCCATGACGTGGACCGAGTCGGTGCGCGAAGCGCTCTGCTTTGGGTGGATCGATGGCGTGCGCAAACGCATCGATGACACGGCCTACACCATTCGCTTCACGCCACGCAAGCCGACGAGCATCTGGAGCGCCGTGAACGTGAAGCACGTGGAGGAGCTGATCGCCGCGGGGCTCATGCAGCCAGCCGGCCTCAAGGCGTTCGAGCGGATGCGCGAGAACAAAGTGGGCGTGTACTCGTTCGAGCAGCGCACCGTGGAGCTGCCCGAGCCCTACGCGAGCACCTTTCGCAAGGCGAAGCAGGCGTGGGCCTGGTTCGAGGCCTCGGCGCCCAGCTATCGCAAGGCCGCGGTGTGGTGGGTCGTGAGTGCCAAGCGCGAGGAGACCCGCGAAAAGCGGCTCGCCACGCTCATCGAGTGCTCAAGGAACGGGGAGCGGCTGCCGCACATGGCGAAGTACGCCTAACCCACCCACAACCCACGACCAAAAGCCCGCAACCCAAAACCGATCGGTTCAGGGTTTCGGGCTTTAGGTCTTGGGTGATGGGTTCATACATTGCGGTATGACCGACCCCATCCTCGCCCCCATCCCCGGCTTCCGCCCCGTCCCCCGCACTGGGGTCATCTACGTCATGGACCGCGCGCGCGAGATGGGCTTTCGCGCCGGTGCCGACGGCTGGTGCAACCTGGGTCAGGGGCAGCCGGAGACCGGGCCGCTGCCGGGTGCGCCCGCGCGACCCAGCGATGTGGCCATTGCGAGCGACGACTACGAGTACGCCCCGGTGGGTGGCATCGACGCGCTGCGGCGGGCGGTCGCGAATCTCTACAACGCGCGCTATCGGCAGGGGAAGACGAGCCAGTACGGCCCCGAAAACGTCTGCATCTGTGGCGGCGGGCGCTCCTCGCTCACGCGCGTCGTCGCATCGCTGGGCAACGTGAACCTCGGGCATGTGCTCCCCGACTATACGGCGTACGAGGAGCTGCTCGAAATCTTCGGCACCTTCAGCGCCATTCCGTTGCTGCTCGAGCCGGAGAGCGGCTACGCGCTCAGCACGCGCGACCTGCGCCGCGAGATCACCGGTCGCGGGCTCGGGGCGCTGTTGTTGTCGAACCCCGCGAACCCCACCGGCCGCGTGCTGCGCGGGAGTCAGCTGGCGGCGTGGGTGCACGAAGCGCGCGAGTTGCGCTGCACGCTCATTCTCGACGAGTTCTACTCGCACTACCTCTGGGATGAGGGGCTCGTGAAGGGCGCGACGGTGAGCGCCGCCGAGTTCGTGGAGGATGTGAACAGCGACCCGGTCGTGATTCTCGATGGGCTCACCAAGGGCTGGCGCTGCCCCGGCTGGCGCCTGAGCTGGATCGTGGGCCCGGCGGAAGTGATCGAGGCCGTCACCAGCGCCGGCAGTTTCCTCGATGGCGGCGGCAATCGCCCGCTGCAGGAGGCCGCCTGCGCGCTGGTCGAACCCACGCGCGCGAAGCAGGAAGTGATCGCCATCCACGACGCGTTCGCCAAGAAGCGCCGCATCCTGGTCGACGGCCTCCGCGCCGCCGGGCTCACCGTGGAGCACGAGCCCGACGGCGGCTTCTACGTCTGGGCGAGCGTCGCCTCGCTCCCGGCGCCCCTGAACGACGGGGAAGCGTTCTTCGAGGCCGCCCTCAAGGAGCGGGTCATCACGGTGCCGGGGCTCTTCTTCGACATCAACCCCGGCAAGCGCCGCGCGGACCATACGTCGCGCTTCCGGCAGTACCTGCGCTTCTCGTTCGGGCCGGACGAGACCGCCGTGACGGAGGCGGTGGCGCGGATTCAGCGAATCGTGAAGGGCTGAGCTGGCTGGAACGGCTCGCACAGAGGCCACCGAGGGCCACAAAGAATCACAGAGGTTCGCTTCGAACCCGTCGGAGCGCACCTCTGTGATTCTCTGTGGCCCTCTGTGCACTCTGTGCGAGCAGTTCCAACAACCCTTGCCCACGTTTTAGCTTTGCCTAATTTAATGTCATGTGCTCGCCTATTTATTGGATTTGCCTGGCCGTTTCTCTGCCGCTCGGCGCGCAAACCCGCCCTGACTCGGCCCGACGCGACTCGGTCCCCAAGGCCCTGCCGACCCTGCAGGTCACCGCCACGGCCGTCGCGACCGACGCCCGGCGCGTGGCGCAGCCCACGGCCGTCATGGCCGGCGCCCAGTTGCGGCGCGCCCAGGGGGCCTCGCTCGGCGAGACGCTGGAGCAGATCCCCGGCGTCCGCTCGCTCTCCATGACCACCGGCATCGGCAAGCCGGTCATTCGCGGGCTCACGAACAACCGGGTCGTGACCCTTGCCAACGGCCAGCGTACCGAAACACAGCAGTGGGGGCACGATCACTCCCCCAATGTCGAAAGCGCCGACGCCGAGCGCCTGGAGGTCGTGAAGGGCCCGGCCAGTGTGCTCTATGGCTCCGATGCGCTGGGTGGCGTGGTCAACGTCGTCCGCCGCGCGCTTCCCAAGGCCGACGGCGCCATGCTCGCCCGCGGCCGCATGGCCCTCGCCTACAACTCCGCCAACGCTGCGCCGTCGGCCACGCTCGTTGGTGAGGGGGCCGTCGACACGTGGGGATGGCGCGTCACCGGCACCACGCGACGGGCCGCCGACCTGCGCACGCCCAGTGGCACCGTCTTCAACACCGGCAACACCACGCATTTCCTCGAAGGCGCCACGGGCGTACACCGCGACCGCGCGGAGTTGACGCTGACCGGCAGCTCGCGCGACGAGACCATTCGTATCGCCGACGATCCGCGTACCGCGCCCGGCTACGACGGTCGCCAGCGCATTCGCACCACGCGCTGGACCGCCGATGCCACGGTGCGCGGGAGCACGCAGCGCCTGCACGTGCAGGCGGGGCTCGAGGAGAACCGCCGCGCCGAGTTTGTCAATGCCACTACGCTCGATGTGGATCTCGGACTGCGGTCGCGCACGGGTACGGCCTTTGCCAACTGGCATCACGCGCCGTGGCGCGGGCTCACCGGCACGGTGGGCACCGCCGTGCAGGAAACGCGATTCCGTACCTTCGGCACCGAAACGCTGATCCCCGACAACACGGCCCGCGCCGTTGGCCTGTACGTGCTCGAGCAGGGCGTGCGCGGCCCCTGGTCGCTGTCGGCCGGCGCCCGCCACGACTGGCGGTCGCTGCGAACCCCCGGTAGCGCCGCGCTCACCCTCGCGCCGACCGTGCGGACCTTCAATGCCATGACGGGCACCATCGGCGCGGTGTATCGCGCCGACGCCCCGGTCTCGCTGGCGGTGAACGTCGCGCGTGGCTTTCGCGCACCGAGTGCCAGCGATCTGTTCGCCAATGGGTTTCACGAGGGCACACGCGCGTTCGAGATCGGCCAGCGTGATCTGCGCGTCGAAACGAGTCTCAACACCGACGCCGGGCTGCGCCTGCGCACGGCGCGCACGTCCGGTGAACTCACCGGCTACGTGAACCGCATTCGCGACTACATCTACCTGGCGCCGGTTGGCGCTGCCGGCCGCGCACTGGATTCGCTGCAGGTGCGCCAGGGAAACGCCCGGCTCATCGGTGCCGAAGCCGCGCTGAGCGTGTCGCTCCCGCGCGGCTGGAGCAGCAGCACCACCGCCGACGCGGTGCACGCCACGAACACCAGCGATGGCACCGCCCTGCCCTTCGTGCCGCCGTTCCGCGCGAGCAGCACGTTGCGCTGGGACGAGCGCGCCCCCGGTCGCTCGCTGTCGGTGACCGGTGAATGGAACGCGCGCCAGACACGCACCTTCCGCAGCGACTATGCGCCGCCCGCCTCGGCGGTGCTGCACGCGAGTGCCGGCACCAGTCGCCTCACCGCGCGCGGGCTCGTGCATCTCGATGTGAGCGTGCGCAATGTCCTCAACGCGCGCTATCGCGACTTCATGAGCCGCTACAAGGAGTTCGCCGACGCCGCCGGCCGGACGCTCGTGGTGCGCCTCAGCGCCGACTTCTGAGGCGCAGACCGGCGCCCGTCAGCTTTTCACCTTCTGCAGAGCGACCGTGACCGTCTGCGGGATCACGTGACACTGGTCCTTGGTGACGGTCACGCCCGTGGTGGTGAATCCCTGATAGCCAGTCGCGCGAACATCGACCACGTACGTCCCCGGTCGCTCATACGCCGCGGCCATCGTCGTGGTCGATCCATTGGCCCGCAGCGAATCCACATACGCCCCGTCGGTGACTGCCCCGCGCGCCACGGCGGCGAGACCAGCCTGCGTGTCGGCGTCGCGCACGACCACGTTGATCCCCGCCCGCGCCTCGGTGGTGCAGACGATCGGATCGGTGTTGTTCGAGGCGTTGCAGCCCGCGACCAGCGTGAGCAACAGCAGCAGTGGTGTACGCATCACTCCCTCAGCAAACGAAGGTAAACTCGCCACCCGACCCCGCCCCCCGATTCGCACAACGGATCAGCTACCCGGGGCGGCATTCGGGTTCGACATCGTCGGTGCCGGTTCCATGTACGCCTCGAACAGCTGCACCATCTCGGTCGGAATGCGCGTGATCCGCCCGGTGGCCCGAGTGATCAGCGCCCAGTAGCTCGTCCCGCGCGCCAGCACCGCGTTGTCGCTGGTCCGGACGATCGCCGTCCGACGCTCGAACTTGCGCGAATCCACGGTGCCGATCCAGGTCCGGGCCACGATGGGGTCGCCCAGGAGCGCCTCGCGGCGATAGTCGATCTCGTGGCGCGTCGCCACCCACCCGTACGTGGCCTGCATCGCTGCGGGAGCACTCACCTGCCAGTGCGCCAGCGCGACGTCGAAGATCCACTTGAGGTAGACGACGTTGTTGACGTGATCGTTGTCGTCGATGTCCTCGGGGCGGACGACGATGGGTATCTCGAAAACCTGCACAGGACGCGGAAAGGGGTTGAGGAACGGTGGATCCCGAGGGAATTTAGCGCCATGCGATTTCCCTCGGGGCGCGCCCTCCGTAATCAGCCGGCGCATGCCGTCACCTTCTTCGGGATGTCGGGGGTGGGCAAGACCACCCTCGCCGGCCTGCTGCAGAAGCACGACTGGTTCCAGTACTCGGTCGATTACCGCATCGGCACGCGGTACATGGGCGAGCACATCGTGGACAACTTCAAGCGGGAGGCGATGAAGGTCCCCTTCCTGCGGCAGTTGCTCCGCTCGGACTCGATCTACATCCGCTCGAACATCTCCTTCGAGAATCTGAGCCCGCTGTCCACGTACCTCGGCAAGCCGGGGAGCGAAGCGCTCGGGGGGATCCCGTTCGCCGAATACTCCCGGCGGCAGGCGCAGCATCGTCAGGCGGAGATCCGCGCCCTGCTCGACGTCCCCGAGTTCATCGAACGCGCCAAGGACATCTACGGATACCCCCATTTCGTCTGTGACTCCGGGGGGAGTCTCTGCGAAGTGGTCGATGTGGACGACCCGCTCGACCCCGTCCTCACCTGCCTCGCCCAGCATACGGTGCTGGTGTACATCCGCGGCTCCGCCGAGCACACGCGCATGCTCGTGGAGCGCTTCCGGAAACACCCCAAGCCGATGTACTACAACCCGGCCTTTCTGGCGACCAAGTGGGCGGAGTACCTCGATCGCCGTGGGATCACCGATGAGTCGCTGGTCGATCCCGACGATTTTGCCGTCTGGGGCTTTGAGCAGCTCCTGCACCACCGCATCCCCCTGTACGAAGCGATCGCCGAGCGCTACGGCTATGTGATCGACATGCACGATGTCCCCGGGCTGCGCACCGAGTCCGATGTCCTTGACCTTCTCGCGCGCACCATCGATGCCCAGTCCTGATCCCACCACACCGTCCAGGCAGTCCCGCCTCCGTTCGATCATCGGGGGCTCCATCGGCAACCTGGTGGAGTGGTACGACTGGTACGCGTACTCGGCGTTCTCGCTCTACTTCTCGAAGGCCTTCTTCCCCTCGGGTGATCGCACGGCCGAGCTGCTCAACACCGCCGGGGTGTTTGCGCTCGGCTTCTTCATGCGCCCCATCGGCGGATGGCTCATGGGCCGCTACGCCGACAAGTACGGACGCCGCGCGGCACTGACGCTCACCGTGCTCCTGATGTGCAGCGGCTCGCTGCTCATCGCGGTGACGCCGAGCTACGCCACCATCGGCGTCTTCGCCCCAGCCTTGCTCATCCTGGCGCGCATGCTGCAGGGGGTGAGCGTGGGCGGCGAGTACGGCGCGAGTGCGACGTATCTCAGTGAGATGGCGGGCCAGGCCCACCGCGGCTTCTGGTCGAGTTTTCAGTACGTCACGCTCATCGGGGGGCAGCTGGTCGCGCTCGCCGTGCTGCTGGTGCTGCAGCGCACACTCGACGATGCGGCGCTCAAGGCGTGGGGGTGGCGCATTCCGTTCGTGATCGGAGCACTCTGCGCGGTGGTGGCGATCTACCTGCGCCGCTCCCTCGAGGAAACCGGCGAGTTCCAGCACGACAAGGCGGCGCGCCCGGCGAAGAGCGCGGCGGCCAGCATTCGCGGGCTACTGCAGCATCCCCGTGCGGTACTTACGGTCGTGGGTCTGACCGCCGGCGGCACCGTGGCGTTCTACACGTTCACCACGTACGCCCAGAAGTTTCTGGTGAACACCGCCGGCTTCACGGCCAAGGAAGCGACCTTCATCAACGCCGTGACGCTGCTGGTCTACATGGCGCTGCAACCGGCGGTCGGCGCGCTCTCCGATCGCATCGGCCGGCGCCCGGTGCTCACCGCGTTCGGCGTGCTGGGGACGCTCGGTACGGTGCCGCTCATGACCCAGCTCGGGCAGACGCACACCACCGGCGGTGCCATCGCCCTGCTCCTCTGCGCGCTGGTGGCCGTCAGCGGGTACACCGCCATCAACGCCGTCGTGAAGGCGGAGCTCTTCCCCACCAGCATCCGCGCGCTGGGGGTGGGCTTCCCGTATGCCGTGGCCGTGTCCCTCTTTGGCGGCACCGCCGAGTACATCGCGCTGTGGTTCAAGCAGGCCGGCCACGAGTCGTGGTTCTACTGGTACGTCACCGCCTGCATCGCGGCGTCGCTCGTGGTGTACGCGACGATGCGGGAGACGCAGACCAGCGGCCTCATGGAGAACTGACTGGACAACGGACGAGGTGGGGGACAACGACGAGGAGCTGCGCGTGGGCACGGACTCGCCGCACCCCAATCCTCGTGCGTTGTCCCCCACCTCGTGTGTTGTCCCTTTACTTGCGCCAGACCGCGTCGGGGCTCGCATTCCCCGCCCGGTCCACCGCGTTGACCACCACGGCATCGGCGAGGGCGGAGGGGGCCGTTGTGGAGGCGACGTTTGCCGGGAGCAGCTTCTGCGCCCACGTCGTGCCGATGCGCCAGCGCACGAGGTACCAGCGCGTGTCGCTCGAACCGCCGAGGATCGTGACGAGTAGATTGGCGCCGGAGGTGGCGACGGCCACGGCCGGTGCCGACGGCGCGGTGGCGTCGAGCCAGGGGCTCGCCGGAACCAGCGCGCCGCTGGCGTAGAGGCCACTCGTGAGCGCCGTGACGAAACCGCCGCGGTTGTCGCGGACGCTGCTGCCATTGTAGAGAATCGTGCCGGTGGCGCCACCGCTCACCGCCTGCTGCTGGCGCGCGATGGAGATCTGCGTGGGGATCTCGGTGGCCGCGTACGGCGCCGATGAGCCGTCGTTGATGCGATACGACGCGAGGCCGGGCCACAGATGGCGCTTCTGCGTGTTCTGCTGCCCCCACCAGCTGATCAGCGAATTGTAGTTCTGCCCCGACGAGGTGGTGGACCAGTAGAGCTGGGGCGCGAAGTAGTCCACCCATCCCGCCTGCAGCCATTTGCGTGAGTCGGCATAGATCGACGCGTACGCATCGAGCCCGGTGACCCCGGTGGGATTGCCGGGCCGCCAGATACCGAAGGGGCTGATTCCCACCTTCACCGTGGCCGACGCGAGATGCACCGCCTCGTAGAGCCGCTGCACGAACCGATTCACGTTGTCGCGCCGCCAGTCGCCGCGCGTGAGCGTGCCGCCCGCGCGCGTGTACGCCGCGTAGCCCACACTGTCGGGGAAATCGAGCCCCGGGCAGTTGGCGTCGGGATAGGGATAGAAGAAGTCGTCGAGGTGCACCGCATCCACGTCGTAGCGCGTGACCACCTCGGTGATCACGGCAATCGCCTGGTCCTGCACCGCACTCTCCCCGGGATCGAACCACAACTGGCTGCAATAGCGCCGCACCAGATCGGGGCGCTTCCGCGCGAGATGCAGCGGGGCAAAGCGCGCGGTATCGCTGAGATTGCCGGCCCGGAACGGATTGAACCAGGCATGCAACTCGAGCCCACGCTGATGCGCCTGCTGCACCGCATAGCTCAGCGGGTCGTAGCCCGGGTCGGTCCCCTGCGTCCCCGTCAGTGAACGAGCCCAGGGCTCGAGGCTGCTCGGATAGATCACATCACCCGCCGCGCGCACCTGTAACACCACGGCATTGAGCCCGGCAGTGGACGCCACATCCAGCAGGCCGTTCATCTCCGTCTGCTGCTGCGAGGCGGTGAGCGTGTTGCGCGTCGGCCAGTCGATATTGGCGACCGTGGCGATCCACATCCCGCGAAACTCACGGGCAATCGTCGGCACGGAGAGCGTATTGTCCGGTGGCGGCGGGGTCGTGCCGCCGCCGCTCCCGGGGCCGGTGGGTGCGTCGCCCCCGCCGCCACAGGCCGCGAGCAGCAGCAGCGCAGCGGCCCCGATCCCCCGACGCCCGCTCACGCCGCGCGATCGAGGGCGGCGCGCACGCGCCGCAGCAGATCGTGCACCGCGTACGGCTTCACCAGCAGATCTACGCCATCGGGCACGACGCCGTGTTGGGTCACCGTGCCCTCCGGATACCCCGACACGAACAAGACGCGCGGAGTGATCCCCGCGTCGCGCATCGCATTCACCACATCCACCCCGCTGAGCTCCGGCATCACCACATCACTGACCAGCAGCGCCAGCGGCGGATCGCTGACGCGGGCCATCGCCACCGCCTCCGCACCGCCGCGCGCCTCGAGCACATCATAGCCAAAGCGCCGGAGCGCCTCCGCCGTCACCCGACGTACCTGATCATCATCGTCCACCACGAGCACCCGCTCCGTCCCGCCGCGCAACGCACTGCGTTCGTCGAGGGCCTGCGCTTCGATCGGATCGATCCACGGCAACGCGATCCGCACCGTCGTGCCATGCCCCTCGCGGGATTCGAGCAGCATCATGCCGCCGGCCTGCGTGACGATCCCGTAGCTGGTGGACAGCCCCAGCCCTGATCCCTCCCCCACGGGCTTGGTGGTGAAGAACGGCTCAAAGGCACGCGCGCGCACCGCATCGGGCATGCCACTGCCGGTATCGGCCACGACAAACTCCACCGCCGCGTCACCGGACACGCCCGGATACTGCGCCCGATCCGGATCGGTGCCGTTCAGACGACGCACGCGGACGGCCAGGGTGCCGCCGCGCGGCATCGCGTCACGCGCATTGGCCGCGAGGTTCAGCAGTACCTGATCGAAGAGGCCCGGATCCACCCGCACCATCCCCACCTCTGGAGCGACGTCGAGCTCCAGCCGGATGGACTCGCGCAGCAGACGACGCAACAAGGGCGCCGCGCGCTGCATCATCTTGTTGGCATCCACCAGCCGCGGCGCCATCACCTGCCGACGGGCAAACCCCAGCAGCTGCTTGCTGAGCGCCGCCCCCGATTCCGCCGCCGCCCGAATGCGCTGCAGCCCCTGGGCGACCTCCGACGACGGCGCCTGATCACTCTCGAGCAGGCTCGCCTCGCCCGTGATCGCGGTCAGCAGGTTGTTGAAGTCATGCGCCACGCCGCCGGCCAAACGGCCCAGGCTCTCGATGCGCTGCGCCTGCCGGAGCTCGTCTTCCAGACGACGCTGATCGGTGACATCGGTGAAGATGCCCGTGAAGAGCGCGCTGTCGGGTTCCGGCCCCGGCTGGCAGATGGCGGAACCGAGCGCCCAGCGCCAGGCGTCCGCCCGCGCCGGATCGGTGATGCGAAACTCGTAGCGCCACGGAGACCAGTCCTCCATGCACGCATTGGCCGATCGGAACATGCCGCCGACATCGTCGGGATGGACCCGACTCCAGGCCACGCCGGCGTCGGCGACCACCGCGTCCGGATCGAGGTCAAACAGATCGCGTGCGCGTTCACTCACGTAGAGAAAGCGGGTTTCGCCGGAGCGCTTCCAGAGCAGCTGATACACAATGCCCGGCACGGTGGCCGTAATGCGTGCCAGCTGCTGATCCCGCTCCCGCAGCGCCGCCGCCGCGAGGTCGCGCTCCGCCTGCTGCGTCGCGTCGGCGGCCGCACGCTCGGCGCGCAGCTCCTCCGAACGCCGGAGCGCCTGCGCCAGGCGGAATTCGCGGTCGATCGCTTCAATCCGATGACGACGCGCCACTTCGCAGAAGACCGCCGAGACCAGCGCCAGCATGAAGCCCGACCCGTAGCGGACCGCTTCGAGCTCGCTGTTCACGAGCCCCGGCCCTTCGACGATGATCGAGCCGACCAGCGCCCCCCACGTGGCGAGCAGCATCGGCCCGAAGCCGCCCAACATCATGGGCAGCGCCGCGAAGCCGACCAGAAACATCGGCGTCGCACCGGTGGCGCGATGAAACGCGGCCGAAATCAGCGTGCCAAAGACGGCGGCCGCCAGCGCGGCAAGGTACCAGCGTCGTCGCCTGCGCAGACTGGTGTAGGAAGCCAGCAACGCCTCCACCGAGGCGAGATGCTCCCCGGACACCGCCATTTCTTCCGTATGGCCTGAAAAACCCGGCCGCAGCGCAGACGACATGCCCAAGGTTACGCCGGTGGACCGGTGGCGGCAATTCGTCACCGCGCATCGTGCCCCTCTTGCCCCAACTCTCGCGACAGGCGACAATCGCCGCATGAGTGAGCATTCACATCCGGCCCTGCGAATCGGGATCGATCTGGGCGGTACGAAGATCGAGGGCGTCGTGCTCGATGCCCACGGGCGCGTGCTGGCCCAGGAGCGCATCCCCACGCCGCGCGCGTATCTCGCCACGGTCCATGCCCTCACGGCGCTGGTGCTGCGGCTCGAAGTCGCGGTGGGTGCTCGCGCCACCGTGGGCATCGGTATCCCGGGGGTCGTCGTCCCCGAGACCGGGTTGGTCAAGAACGCCAACTCGACCTGGCTCAATGGGCAACCGCTGCAGCGCGATCTCGCGGAGGCGCTGCAGCGCGAGGTGCGCATGCAGAACGACGCGAATTGCTTTGCGCTGTCGGAAGCCACCGATGGCGCCGGCGCCGGTGCTGGCGTCGTCTTCGGCGTGATCATGGGCACCGGCGTGGGCGGTGGCATCATCGTGCATGGGCAGGTGCTCACCGGGCGCAACCTGATTGGTGGCGAATGGGGGCATAATCCGCTGCCCTGGCCGTCGGGCGACGAAGTGCCCGGCCCGCGCTGCTACTGCGGGCGGCACGGCTGCATCGAAACGTGGATCTCCGGCCCCGGCATCGCGGCCGACCACGCCCGGGTGAACGGCGGCACCCTCACGACGCCGGAGATCATCGCGCAGGGCGCGGCCGGCGACGCCGCGGCGCTCGCGACGCGGGCGCGCCTCGTGCATCGCGCCGCCCGCAGCCTCGCCACCATCGTCAACGTGCTCGATCCCGATGTGATCGTGCTCGGGGGCGGCGTCTCAAACATCCCCGGGCTGGTGGACGAGATCGCGGCCGCGCTGCCGCCGTGGGTGTTCTCGGAGAGCGTCAGCACCCGCGTCGTGCGGCACCAGCATGGCGACTCGAGCGGCGTGCGGGGCGCCGCGTGGTTGTGGCCCGCGAGCTGATCGTCGGTCTCCTGCTCATCGCCGTCGGCGCGCTGGCCTGGTTGGCGGCGCACCGCGTGGCCCGGCGTGCGGGCCGGCGCACCCTGCTCCGCATGCGGGCCCGCGTCGATCGCTACAAGTTCACGCGCAAGCACTACGTCATTGAACACGTGCTGGCCGATCCGCAGGTCGCCGCGGCGGTCGCGCGGCACGCGTCCGAGCAGCCGGAAGACCCGGCGGTGACCTGGCAGCGGGTGCGCCGGTATCTCGACGAGATCGTGCCGTTCTTCAACGTGCTCGCCTATTATCGCCTCGGCTATTGGGTGTCGCGCGCGGCCCTGTCGCTGTTCTACAAGGTCAGCGTCGAGGTGGAGCGCGACGATCCCTTCAAGGGCCTGCCGCGCGATTCGATCGTGATCTACCTGATGAACCATCGATCGAACGCCGACTACGTGCTGGTGGCCTACGTGATGATGGGCCAGGTCTCCATCTCGTATGCCGTCGGCGAGTGGGCCCGCGCCTTTCCGCTCGAGTATCTCTTCAAGAGCTTCGGCTCGTACTTCATCAGGCGGCGCTATCGGGAGCCGCTGTATCACGCGGTGCTGCAAGCCTACGTGCAGCTCATCACGCGGAATGCCGTGACGCAGGGGATCTTCCCCGAGGGCGGCCTCACGCGCGACGGTGCGCTGCGACCGGCCAAGATTGGCCTGCTCGATTACGCCCTTGGCGTGGCCCGCGACCCGGCGATGCGCGACCGGCTCTACGTCGTGCCCGTGGGCATCAACTACGACCGCGTGCTCGAAGACCGCACGCTGCTGCGCGAGCTCGAAACGCGCGCGCCGGTCGCCCCGCTCTCGCGCGTGGCGCAGATGGCCTCGGTCGGCCGCTTCCTGCTCTGGAACGTTGGTCGGCTCTTCACGCGACGCTGGAAACGGTACGGCCGCGCCGCCGTGACGATCGGCGCGCCGATCCCCGTGCGCGGCTGGCTCGACGCGCTCGCGGCGCAGGACATCGATCTGTTCACCCTCCCTCGTGACGCTCGCCTGCCGCACGTGCAGACGTTCTGCGACGACGTGCTCGCGCGCATCGGCGCGATCATCCCCGTCACGCCGGTCCCTCTGGCCTGCGCCGCGCTGCAGAGCTTCGACGCCGAGTATGTGCCGCGCACGGCGCTGCTCGAGCGCATGGCGGCGATGCGCGACGTGTTGCAGGAGCTGAGTGGCCGCGTCGTCCGCGCCGATCGCGACATCGCCGAGACGTTCGATCGGGCGTACCGCATGCTGCGCCTCCGCCGCATGGTGGCCCGCGCCGGTGAGGGCTACGTGATCCTGCCGCGCGGGCGGCCGCTCATCACGTACTACGCCAACAGCATCGTGCACCTGCTGGGGCCGTTCGCCGACGGCATCCGGGCCCGGGACGCCCTGCCGGTACACGATTGGGAACGGCCGGCCGCGCCCGCCAGCTAAGGGCCGGGCCCACCGTTGCCGCTGCCCCCGGCAACCGATAAACTCCGCTCTGCTGGTGGCCCATCGTATAACGGCTATTACCTCGGCCTTTGGAGCCGAAGATCTTGGTTCGATTCCAAGTGGGCCTATAGTCGGGTCCCGGGCCGTGCGCGCCCGGGCCAGGAGTTCCCTAACTCCTTGTTTTGCAAATCGTTACCAGATCCATCATAGACGGGCTCGGTACCGGTTGGAAACCGGACCGGGCCCGTATAGCTTTAGGGGCTTTACCAGAAATCCCTTTCGCCCCTCTCGAGACCTCCATGCACGCGGCTTCGGAAGCGCCCTCAGCCTCCAATCGCGGGTTCAAGATCCTGGCCGGCACCGCCAACCAGCCCCTGGCTGAAGAAGTGGCGAAGTCGCTGGGCGCTGAGTTGTGCAAGGTCACCTGCTCGCGCTTTGCCGACGGCGAGGTGTTCGTGCGCATCGACGAAAACATCCGCGGCGCGGATGTCTTCGTGGTGCAGCCCACGAATCCGCCGGGCGAGAACATGCTGGAGCTGCTGCTCCTCATCGACGCCGCCCGCCGAGCGTCGGCGGCCCGCGTCACCGCCGTGCTGCCCTACACCGGCTACGCCCGGCAGGATCGCAAGGACCAGCCCCGGGTCGCCATTGGCGCCAAGCTCATGGCGAACCTCATCGAGACCGCCGGCGCCTCGCGGGTGCTCGGGCTCGATTTCCATGCCCATCAGCTGCAGGGGTTCTTCGACGTCCCCGTCGATCACCTCTACGCGGCGCCGGTGTTCACGAACTACTTCCGCAAGAAGGAGCTCAAGGACCTC
Source organism: Gemmatimonadaceae bacterium (assembly GCA_019752115.1). Lineage (NCBI taxonomy): Bacteria > Pseudomonadati > Gemmatimonadota > Gemmatimonadia > Gemmatimonadales > Gemmatimonadaceae > Gemmatimonadaceae bacterium. The sequence continues at coordinate 28,610 of JAIEMN010000062.1, read as the reverse complement.
GTCGTCGTGGCGCCCGATGTCGGCTCGGCCAAGATGGCGCGCGGCTTTGCCAAGCGGCTCGACGCCACCTTTGCCATCATCGACAAGCGCCGCCCGAAGGCGAATGTCGCCGAAGTCATGAACGTCGTCGGTGAAGTCGAAGGGCGGGATTGTCTGATTCCCGACGACATGATCGATACCGCGGGCACCGTCTCCGAGGCGGCGCGCGCACTCAAGAAGCTCGGCGCGAACGACATTTACGTGTGCGCCACGCACGCGCTGCTCAGCGGCCCGGCCGTGGAGCGGTTGTCGACCGCACCGATCAAGGAAGTCGTGGTCACCGACTCGATCAATCTCCCCCCCGAGCGCCGGTTCCCGTCGCTCACCGTGCTCAGTGTGGGCGAGTTGCTCGCGAAGGCGATCCGATTCACGCACGCCGACCAGTCGGTCAGCGTGCTGTTCGAGTAGGACCCGCAGGACCTGCACGACCGGCCGGGACGACCATTTCCGGTTACTCCCGAACCACCATTCAATACCGAGGTTTTCATGGCTTCCGCCACGCTCACTGCGTCGTCCCGTGCCGAGACCGGCAAGGGCGCCGCGCGCAAGATCCGCCAGGCCGGCAACATTCCGTGCGTCATCTACGGCCATGGCCGTGAGCCGCAGTCGCTCACCGTGAACGCGCGCGAGACGGAAAAGCTGCTCAAGGGCATCGCGACGTCCAGCACCGTGATCGAGCTCGCGATCGACGGCAAGACGGCGCGTACGCTCATTCGCGAAATCCAGCGCCACCCGTTCAAGCGCCACGTGCTCCACATCGACTTCCAGGAGCTGGTGGCCGGTGAGACGGTGACGGTGAAGTGCCCGATCGTGTACATCGGCACGCCGGAAGGCGTGCGCCTCGAAGGCGGCCTGCTCGACCAGATCATGCACGAGCTCACCATCGAAGTCGATCCGTCGAACATCCCGAACCACATCGACGTCGACGTCTCCAGCCTCAAGCTGGGCAAGTCGCTGCACGTCTCCGACATCAAGGTGCCGGCCGGCATCACGATCAAGGACGACGCCGAAGGGACGGTATGCGTCTGCGCGGCGCCGAAGGTGCACGCCGATGCGCCCGCCGAGGGCGGGGCCGCGGAGCCGGAGCTCATCCGCAAGCCGAAGCCGGAAGACGACAAGTAATCGTCACTGGCGGTCACTCGCGGGGCGCGGAGTTCGTTCAGCATGGTTACGCCACGCTGGCGCATTCCGCGCCCCGCGCGTCTTCCTCTCCGTATGAAAGTCATTGTTGGACTCGGCAACCCCGGTCGCGAGTACGAACAGACGCGGCACAACGTCGGCTGGTGGCTGCTCGATCACCTGCACCGCCGCTGGCATTTTGACGGCTGGAAGAAAGACGGCGACGCGATCACCGCGACCGGCCTCGTCGGCACGAAAAAGGTCAAGCTGGTCAAGCCGCAGACGTACATGAACCTGAGCGGTCAGGTGCTGCGCCCCTACCTCAAGCGTGAGGGGTGGACTGCGGCCCAGGATCTGCTCGTCCTCGTTGACGAAGTGGCGGTGCCCTGCGGTGAGTATCGTTTCAAGCCGCACGGCAGTCCGGGCGGCCACAACGGCCTCAAGAGCATCGAAGCGCACCTCAAGAGCCCGCAGTATCCGCGGTTGCGCATTGGCATTCGCCCGGTGGATGAACGGCGACAGATCGGCGACCTCGCCGATTTCGTGTTGCACGCCATGCCGCGCGATGAGCGGGAGCTGGTCGAAGCACTGTACGACCGCATGACCTCGGCGGTGGAACTGTGGATCGCCGAAGGCACCGAGAAAGCCGTAAGCTCCATGGGGCGATGACGATGCTGCTGCGATCGCGAATGACCTACCTGCTGGCGCCGATGGTCCTCCTGTCGGCCTGTGCGACCGGACGCGATGCCACCGGGGCCACGTCGATGGGACCGCTCACGGAGCTCCCCGTCCCCGCGCAGGCGGGCAGCAGTACACCCTTCGTCACCGTGCGCGGCGATCGCGAGCTCCTGCTGTCGTGGACACAGCGTCGCCCCGACTCGACGGTCGCCATTCAGCTGGCGGCGTGGAACGGCACGACGTGGGATTCCACGCGCACGATCGCGGCCGCGCGGCCGTTCTTCGTGAACTGGGCCGACTTCCCCGCCATCACCGCGCTCGCCAACGGCGACCTCGCGGCGCACTGGCTCGAACGCGATGGCGAGGGCAAGTATGCCTACGGCGTGCGCGTGGTCCGTTCAGCCGATGCGGGGCGCACGTGGAGCGCCCCTGTCGTGCCGCACACGGATGGTCTCGCCGCCGAGCACGGATTCGTCTCCCTCTGGGCCGACGGCGCCGATGGGCTCGGGCTCGTGTGGCTGGATGGGCGCAAGAGCGCCATGCCCGACTCCGCGAAGGAGATGACGATCCGCACCGCACGCCTCACGGCGTCCGGGGCGATCGAGCGTGAAGCGCTGCTCGACGCGCGCAGCTGCGACTGCTGCCAGACGGGGACGGCGGCGGCCACGAGTGGGCGCGTGATCGTGTATCGCGACCGGAGCGCCGAGGAGATCCGCGACATTGCCATCGTGCGCGAAACGGCGAACGGCTGGACGCCGTCGACCAAGGTTCACGAGGATGGCTGGCACTACCCCGGCTGTCCGGTGAACGGGCCGCAGGTCGCGGCCGTGGGCGACACGGTGTACGTGGCGTGGTTCACCGGTGCCCGGGATACCAATCGCGTGCACATCGCGCGCTCCACCGATGGCGGGGCAACCTTTGGGGCGCCGCTGCGTGTCGATGAAGGCACACCACTGGGGCGCGTGTCGCTCGTGCTCGACGCCAAGGGGCATCCGGTGATCGCGTGGCTCGAGCAGCGCACCAATCAGGTCGCCGAGGTCCTGGCGCGTCGCATTCGCCCCGAGGGCACCCAACTCACCGCCCGTGAAACCCACGTGCTCGCGCAAACGTCGGGAGCCAGGCCGAGTGGCTTTCCGCGACTCGCCCGCGTGGCGGACACGCTGTACGCCACCTGGACCACGACGACCCCGTCGCTCGCCGTGCACGTCGGGCGGCTGACGCTGTACTGACATTCTGCTGATTCGCGTTTTTCACCTGCACCAGACTGCCATGCTTCGCCTCTGTGTTCGACGCGCGACCGATCGCGCCCTGCTCCTCGCGCTCCCGGCCGTGCTGGCGGCGTGCGCGTCCGGTACCGCCGCCGGCAGCAAGAGCGCCGCGGAGGTACCCGCGCCCGGTTCGCTGCCGCTCAAGTACACGCCCAAGCCCACGAGCGGGGCGATTTCGGCCGGCGACCTGATGTCGCGGCTCTACGCCTTCGCCGACGATTCGCTCATGGGGCGCGATGCCGGCACCGAGGGCAGCTACAAGGCCACCGCGATGCTCGCGCGCGAAGTCGAGCGCCTCGGCCTCAAGCCGGCCGGTGAGAACGGCACGTACTTCCAGGTGCTGCCGCTCAAGAACAAGCGCATCGATTCGACCTCCACGTTCCTCGTGGGCACCGAATCGCTCAAGCTGCGCACCGAGTGGGGCTTCAGCGGCGCCAAGAACATCGCCTGGAGCAGCGCGCCGGTGATCTTCGGCGGTGAGCTCGGCAAGAATGCGCTCCCGGCCGATCAGGCCGCGGGCAAGGTGGTGGCGTACACGATGCCGCTGTCGCAGGCGGGCGTGGAGTTGGCGCTCGAGGGGAAGAATCTCCTGCCCGCCGGCGCCAAGGGGATGGTGGTCATCATCCCGCCGCAGGCCGTCGGCATCTTCGGGTTCATCATGGGCAGCGGCGCATTTGTCGACGATGCGGCGAGCCCCGATGAGTCGCGCGTCTTCGCGCTGGCTGCCGCGAGCCCGAAGCTCTTCGGCAAGCCGGTGAACGAACTCACCGTGGGCATGAGCGGCAATGCACTCACGGTCGATGCCAAGGTCGCGGTCACGCCGTCGCCGTTCCAGGCGCGCAATGTCGTGGCGATTCTCCCGGGTAGTGATCCGGCGCTCCGCAACAGCTACGTCGCGATCGGCGCCCACAGCGATCACGTCGGCATGGCCCGCCGCGCCGCCGATCACGACTCGATGCTGGTCCTCAATCGCATCGCCCGCCCGGGTGGTGCCGAAGATCAGGGGAAGATGCCCACCGCCGAGCAGTGGGCGCAGATCAATCAGGAGCTCGCCACGATCCGCAAGACGAAGGCGCCGCGCCGTGACTCGATCTTCAACGGTGCCGACGATGACGGCTCGGGCTCGGTCGCGGTGCAGGAAATCGCCGAGTACCTGTCGTCGCTCGGTACGAAGCCCAAGCGCTCGATCCTCTTCGTGTGGCACGTCGGCGAAGAAAAAGGGCTCTGGGGCTCGGCGTACTTCACCGATCATCCGACGGTGCCGCGCGACTCGATCATCGCGCAGCTCAACATGGACATGGTCGGCCGCGGCGCCGCGACCGACGAAACCGGCAAGAGCAAGGACGGCGCCCCGCTCCGCGGCGGCCCGAACTACGTGCAGCTCGTCGGCTCGCGCCGCCTCTCCACCGAACTCGGTGATCTGGTGGAGAAGGTGAACAAGGAGAAGGGGCACAACCTGACGTTCGACTACGGCATGGACGCGAACGGCCATCCGATGAACATCTACTGCCGCTCCGACCACTACGAGTACGCGCGCTACAACATCCCGGTGACCTTCTTCACCACGGGCGGCCACTCGGCCTACCACCAGCTGACCGACGAGCCGCAGTACATCGATTACCAGCACATGACGAAGGTGACGAAGCTGGTGGCGGACATTGCGCTGACGCTCGGCAACTCGGCGACGCGACCGAAGGTGGACGGGGCGAAGATGGACCCGAAGGGAAGCTGCAAGCAGTAACCCATCAACCCCGAACCTTAAGACCCCAAACCCCAAACTGATCAGTTTGGGGTTTGGCGTTTTAGGGTTCGGGGTTTCTGGGTTGGGTTTGGATGGGGGCGAGTACTCGCTTTCTGAGCGCGATGATCTGTCGCCGCAGGCGTACCACATCCTCCAGCAGTTTGGCGATGGTAGGCTCTTGTGCCTTTCTCAGGCGACGGAGCAAATCCAACTGGCTTTCGCACTCGCTCGCACTGGCGATGGCTGTTTGCAGAAAGTGTGCAAAGTCGGCGGGCGACTGGCGTCTCGCTCCCTCGGCAATATTGGACGCAATGGATTCGGACGACCGCCGGAGCTGGGCGCGCAGCCCGCCGACGTCACGCAGCTGGCTGGCCACCTGGTTCACCTCCGCCGCCAGCTGCTGCGCCGCCTCCCACACCCGGAGCTTTCTGAAGTCTTGCATGCCCACACGGTAGGCTCGTCCCGGGTCTCCAGTGTCATCATTCGAACGAGATCCACTACATTTCGCCGAATACCCGGGCGCGCCGCCGTTCACCCGGCAACCCCGAACCCGACAACCCCAAACCCCACACTGATCGGTCCACGATCAGCCGGGTTCCCCATACAGCACCCGCATGCTCCGTCTCGGCATCGTAGGCCTCCCCAACGTCGGCAAGTCCACGCTGTTCAATGCGCTCACCGCGGCCAAGGCGGAGGCGGCGAATTATCCGTTCTGCACGGTGGAGCCGAATGTGGGCATGGTGGAGGTGCCCGATCCGCGCCTCGACAAGCTGGCGGAGATCGTGCAGCCGAAGCGCACGGTGCCAGCGGTGGTGCAGTTCGTGGACATCGCGGGGCTCGTGAAGGGCGCGTCGCAGGGAGAAGGGCTCGGGAACAAGTTCCTGCAGAACATCCGCGAGACCGACGCGATCGTGCACGTCATTCGCTGCTTTGCCGACGATGATGTCACGCACGTGATGGGGCAGCCCGACCCGGCGCGCGACAAGGAGATCATCGAGCTCGAACTCGCGCTCTCCGATCTGGCGCAGGTGGAAAAGCGGCTCGACAAGGCGCGGCGCGCGGCCAAGGCGAATGACAAGGAGGCGCTGGCCGAGTTGCCGGCGCTTGAAGCGGCCAACGCGACGCTTTCCGAGGGGAAGCCGCTGTGGCGGGCGGGGCTCTCGGCCGACGAGCTCGAGAAGCTGGCCGGCCTGCAGCTGCTCACCGCCAAGCCGGTGCTCTATGCGGCGAACGTTACCGACGCCGAGCTGTCGGGCGATGAGGGCGCGTACCTCACGGCCTTGCGCGCGGCGGTCGCCGCCGGTGGCGAGCACGCCGAAGTGGTGCCGTTCTCGGCCAAGATCGAGTCGGAGCTCGCCGAACTCCCGCCCGATGAGCGCAAGGAGTTTCTGGCGTCGCTCGGCATTGAAAGTGCCGGGCTCGACCGCCTGATTCGCGCCGGCTACCACCTGCTCGGCCTCGAGACCTACTTCACCGCCGGTGAACAGGAAGTGCGGGCCTGGACGATCCACCGTGGCGACACGGCGCCCAAGGCGGCCGGTGTGATTCACACCGACTTCGAGAAGGGGTTCATCCGTGCCGAAACGGTGGCCTACAGCGATTTCGTGACGCACGCCGGCTGGAAGGGCGCGAAGGAAAAGGGTGTGGTCCGCTCCGAAGGCAAGGAATACGTCGTGCAGGACGGCGACGTGCTCCTGTTCCGGTTCAACGTCTGACCTGACGCCGATCCGGGTGACGATCTTTTCCGCATCACCTGGGTAGGATTGGCATGCGCCTCCCCCTCCTGCTGCGTCGGCTGGCCGCGGGCCTGCTGCTGATGCCTCCGATTTCGGGGGCGTCGCTGCATGCGCAGGCCTTTGCCGGCCCCCAGCCGGTCGAGGGGGGCCGACTCCCCGCCGACGCGGCCAAGGTCCCCTTCACGGTGGGCGAGCGCCTCGACTACGAGCTCAAGTTCGGCTCGATCAAGGTCGGCAACGGCAGTATGGAGGTGAAGGAGATCGCCGAGCTGCGCGGGAAGACCACGTGGCACACGGTCTTTCGCATCACCGGTGGCTTCGCGCTGTATCGCGTGAACGACCTCAATGAGTCGTGGTTCGACGTCGTGTCGCTCACCTCGTTGCGCTTCTATCAGGACATCGACGAGGGGAACTACGAGCGGAAGCGTCGCTTCGAGATCTACCCCGATCGGCAGATGCTCCGCGATGGCGAGAAGCGTGAGGAACCGTCGGTCGCGCAGCCACTCGACGAAGGGTCGTTCCTGTACTTCGTGCGCACCATTCCGCTCGAGGTCGGCCAGAGCTACGAGTTCGACCGCTACTTCAAGAAGGACGGCAATCCGGTCCGCATCCGCGTGCTCCGTCGGGAGACGGTGACCGTCCCGGCCGGTACGTTCAAGACCGTCGTGCTGCAGCCCACCTTCCAGACCAAGGGCATCTTCTCGCAGAACGGGAAGGCCGAGGTGTGGATCACCGATGACGAGCGTCGGATCATGGTGCAGATGAAGTCGAAGCTCTCGATCGGGAGCCTCAACCTTTATCTCAAGAGCGCGGCGGGGACGAAGTAGGCCCTACGCGAGCGGCTCGAGGCACTGCGGCACATCGTTGCCCGGCTTGTTCACCAGCGTGCTCACCGCGAACGCGCGCATCGCGCCGTCGAACGGCCGGAGCAGCGCCTGCGCTACCGCCGGTGGCGTCTTCGGGTCGAGCCACTGGTCGTAGTCGGCCTCGTGCAGGATCACCGGCATCCGATCGTGAATGGGCGTCATCACGCCGTTCGCCTCGGTGGTGATCACGCAGCAGGTCGTGAGCGGCGCCACCTCCGGGGTGGCCTTGGGTGTCCACCGCTCCCAGAGCGCCGCCATGGCGAAGGGCGCGTCGTCGGCCAGCCGGATACACCAGGGCTGCTTGACCTTCTGCCCCGGCAGGACCTGCCACTCGTAGAACAGGTCCGCCAGCATCAGCCCCCGGCGGCTCTTGAAGGCATTCCGGAAGGAGGGCTTGCCCGCCACGGAGTCGGATCGGGCATTGGCCAGCCGGTTGCCGATCGAGGGGTCATCGGCCCAGAACGGGACCAGCCCCCATCTGACGAACTCCGCCCGCCGCCCCTCTCGGTCCTGAAGGACGAACGGGACCGCCTGGGAGGGTGCCACGTTGTAGCGGGCGCCGAGCTCCGGGAGCTCGACCCCAAGGGGGAGGGTGCCCAGACGGGCGGGGTTACCGAAGCCGTAGCGGCCGCACATTCCGAATTCTACCCCAAACCCATCCCAAGAACCCCAAACCGTACCACCCCGAACCCCCAACTGATCAGTTTGGGGTTTGGGGTAACAGGTTGGGGGTTATCGGGTTGGGTTATCGGGTTGGGTTATCGGGTTGGGGTTGGATTTGCGCCCCGATGCTGGTATGCTTCAAGGCTCATCCGGATCGGCTCGTCCGATCCCCTGACCCTCCGCCCGCGGATCGGCACTGCGGGTGGCACCTCAGACCATAGGGAGGATTGCCGAGTGGCAAAGCTCAAGATCCGCCGTAATCCTACGCGGCGGTACGAAGCCGTGTACATCTTCGACAGCGCACTGGAAGACCAGGCGATCGTCGACAAGCTCGAGAAGCTGCAGGGCCTGCTCAGCCTCGCCGAACCGGCGACGATCGAGCACTGGGGCCGTCGTCAGCTCGCGTACAAGATTGGCCGCCACGAGAGCGGCTACTACGTCATCAGCCTGTTCACCTGCGCCCCGGCCGTGCTTCCCGAGTTCGAGCGTGCGCTCAAGCTCGACGACAGCGTCGTGCGCTACATGGTGACGCTGTATGAGCACGAGCTCGGTGCGCCGAAGCTCAGCGATGAAGAGCTCGCCTCGCGCCGTCGCGCGAGCGACGATGACGACGACGACGAGGAATAACCCATGCGCCGCCAGAAGAAGCCCTGCCCGATCACGGAAGCGGGCATCCGCTACGTGGATTACAAGGATGATCGCCTGCTCGCCCGCTTCATCACGGATTACGGCAAGATCCTGCCGAGCCGTCTGAGCGGCGTCGATGCGCGTCATCAGCGTCAGCTCTCGAAGGCCGTGAAGAAGGCGCGCTACCTCGCGCTCCTTCCGTACGTGAAGGGGCAGACGGGCTGAGTATGCCCGAAGCGGTCGCGCCGGGACCCGCCGCGACTGCTCCGTCCGGAGCGGCTCCGCAGGAGCGTGGGTGGCGCTGGTTCGTGCTCGGCATGGTGCTGATGGTCCTCGTGACCGCGGCGCCGGCTTGGCCACCAGCCCTCGCCCTTATCGCTGGTGCGGTTCGCCTGCTCCTGCCCGTGGAGCAGTTCGCCCTGCTCGTGCTGGTCGGGATCGCGTCCTGCGCGGTCGTTGGCTGGTGGGCCGGGGGCCGGTCCCTGATGGGACTGTTGTGGGTCGCTGCGGCGGCCTACGTGCTCTGGAAGGTGCCGCTCCCCATGGCGGGGTATGGCGCCTTTGTTCGCGGGTGGGCCGTTGCGTTGGGCGCCGCCTTCGGGCTGGTCTGCCTCGCGTCGCCGGCTCGGGCATTTCTCGCACGGGCGCTTGCGGCAGTAGCCGTCGCTGGTCTCGTGACCAGCTTCAGTCTCTCGCTGCGAGCTCCGGCCGGTGTCGGGGCCTTCGATGGTCCCGCCCGGATGCTGACCCGGGAGTATCAGCAACGCCTCGGTGAGGCGTTGCAGGAGTGGCATGGCCGAGCCGGTTCCGACTCGTGGCAGCGGTTCACGAACCGCTTCCCCGAGGCCGCCGATCGGGCCACGCGGTTGGAAACCATGCTGGTGCAGTTGGGGGAGCCGGTCGCGTCAATCGAGGCGGTCGGTGGGTTGCAGCCGGGCGCGTTGGTTCGACTCGCGCCGACGCTGCTGGCTCTGGAATCCCTCGTGGCGCTCGCGCTTGGCTGGGCCGCCTATCATCGGCTCGCCCGGGCACGGATCGGTCCGCCGCTCGGTGAGCTGCGCGACCTGCGCTTCAACGATCAGTTGGTGTGGGGGTTGGTGACCGGCACGACGATCCTGCTGCTTCCCACGCTGGTGGAGTGGCGCGACGTCGGGCTCAACCTGACCTGTTTCTTCGGGACGTTGTACGCCCTGCGGGGCGCCGGTGTCCTGACCTGGTGGATCCCTGACCGGGCGGCGGTGTGGGTGCTGCTCGCGTTGGCGGTGCTGGTCCCGGTGCTCGGGCCGGTGTGGGTGCTGGTGGCTCTGGCCGCCGTCACCTTCACCCTCGGACTGGGAGACACCTGGCGCGACTTCCGCGCCGGCGCTTACACGCGCCGGCCGTCGTCGCCCTGACAACGATCTCGATTCCTTTCATCCGTTCGACCGGAGTTCCCATGGAAGTCATTCTTCGCAGTGCCGTGGACAAGCTCGGACATCCTGGTGACATCGTCTCCGTGTCGCCGGGCTATGCCCGCAATTTCCTCCTCCCGCGTGGCTTCGCTTACGAGGCGACGCCGGGCAACCGCAAGCGCATCGCGGCCGAGAAGAGCCGTCTTGAGGCGCTCGAGCAGGAGAAGATCGCGGCCGCCCAGGCCATCGCCGACAAGCTCGCCGAGGTCTCCGTGACCTTCGCCGCGCGCGTGGGCGAAGAGGGCAAGCTCTTCGGCTCCGTCACCGCCTCGGACATCGCGCATCAGCTCGAAGCCCAGGGCTTCAAGGTCGAGAAGCGTCAGATCGAGCTCAACGAGCCGATCAAGGCCCTCGGCATGTACAAGGTGGGCGTCCGGCTCCACGCCGACGTGCACCCCGAGATCAAGGTCTGGATCATCAAGCAGTAAGTCGGCGTTTATTCCCCGGGATCCCTCTGGGTACCGGGTGTCACGAGGGGAGCCCGCCAAACGGGCTCCCCTCGTTGCGTTTCAGCCCACCCGGAGCGCAAGCTTCACAGAACCTTCCTCGGATGGCCGGGTACCCGCAGGGAAAACCCGTCGGGTATCGCATGCGCTGTCCCTTCCCTGATCAGGTGTAGATGGCCGAACGTAAAGCCAGTCCCGGAGAACCCATCGCCCGCCGCGCCGCTTCGCTGGCCAGCGAACTCAAGGCCTCCGACATCGTCGTCCTCGATTTGCGAGGAGTGACGGACATGACCGATTTCTTTGTTATCGCCTCAGGGACCTCGGACACCCACGTCCGCGCGGTCGCTGAGCACATCCAGGCAGGGTTAAAGGCGGGTGGCGTGTCTACCAGTATGACCGAGGGCCTCACGCAGGGGCGCTGGGCCTTGCTGGATTACGCCGACTGCGTGGTGCACGTCTTCCATCCCACCTTGCGCCAGTTCTATCAGCTCGAGCGGCTGTGGAGCGACGCGACCCCCGTCTCCGTAGACACCCAAGTCAGGCAGGGAGCCCGGTAAATGATCAGGCAGCAGCGCACGTCGTGGTGGCAGGGAGTGCAGTCCGTCGGCGTCGCTGCATCCGCGGTGGCGGCGGCGATGCTGCTGGCCGCCTCACCCGTGGCCGCCCAGGGGTACTTCGGGCAGAATCAGGTCCAGTACGACAACCTGCGCTGGCGTGTGGTCGAGACGGAGCACTTTCTCGTCCACTACTATCCGGAGCTCGCCGACGTCGCGCCCGATGCCGCGCGTATGGCGGAGCGTTCGTACGCCCGGTTGTCCCGCCTCACGGCGCACCAGTTCCGCGAGAAGAAGCCGGTGCTCATCTATGGATCGAGCGGCGACTTCGCGCAAAGCAATGTCTTTGGCGACCTCGGGGAGGGCACCGGCGGTGTGACCGACCCGCTGCGCCAGCGGATGGCGCAATTCTTCAGTGGCGACTGGGCGAGCTTTGAGCACGTGCTCACCCACGAAATGGTGCACGTCTTCACCTTCGACATCTTCTCGCGCGGCCGCGCCGGCGCCGGGCTGCAGAACCTGTCGATGGTCAACCCGCCACTCTGGTACATGGAAGGGTTGGCCGAATACTTCTCGATCGGTCCGTCGCATCCCTGGACCGACACCTGGGTGCGCGACGCGGTGGTGAACAACACGCTGCCGAGCATCGCCCAGATGACGGAGCGCCCCGACAAGTACTTCCCGTACCGCTACGGCCTCGCGCTGTGGCAGTACGTGGGCCAGCGCTGGGGTGACGAGGCCATTGGCGAAATCATGAACGCCACGCCCAGCCTCGGCATCGATCGCGCCTTCCGCCGCGAAATCGGCATCTCGCTCGACGAGCTGAGCGCCGAATGGAAGCTGGCGATGCAGGCGAAGTATCTGCCCACCGTCTCGCAGCTCGATCGGCCGCGCTCGTTCGCCGAGCCCCTGCTCTCCCAGAAGCGCACCGGCTCGATCGCGAACGTGTTCGTCGCGCCGGCGCTGTCGAACGACGGCAAGTACATCACCTACGTGGGCTACGGCAGCCTGCTGCGCGGTGAAGTCTTCCCGGAGCTGTACCTCGCCGATGGTCGCACGGGCAAGCGCATCACGCGCCTCGTGAAGACCACGACGAACCCCGACTTCGAGCAGCTGCGCTTCATCTACTCGCAGCCGTCGTTCTCGCCCGATGGGAAGCTGCTCGCCTTCACCGGTCAGCGGGCCGGTCGCGACGTGCTCTACGTCATGGATGTGCCGCGTCGGAAGATCGTGAAGCGCTTTGATCTGCTGCTCGATCAGGTGCTGAGTCCGAGCTTCTCTCCGGATGGCCAGAAGATCGTGTTCAGCGGCATGCGGCATGGCACGAGCGACCTGTACGTCGTCTCGATGAACACGCCGGGGTACACGCAGCTCACCAAGGACACGTATGGCGATCTCATGCCGGCCTGGTCGCCCGACGGCAAGACGATCGCCTTCGTATCGGAGCGCGGCCCGGACACCGACATGGACATCCTCAAGATCGGGCCGTGGCGCCTGAACCTGATGGATGTCGAAACGCAGAAGATCACGCTGGTGCCCGGCCAGGGCGGCCGCAACACGAACCCGCAGTGGGCGCCCGACGGCAAGTCCATCGCGTTCGTCAGCGACCGCACCGGCATCGCGAACATCTTCCTCTTCGACCTCACCGATCAGCAGCACTACCAGCTGACCAACGTGCTGGGCGCCGTCACGGCCGTGGCGGAGCAGTCGCCGTCGATCACGTGGGCGCGCGATGCCGACAAGCTGGCGTTCGTCTACTACGAGAAGACCGATCACGCGATCTGGACGATCAAGAATCCGCGGTCGCTCAAGAAGCAGCCGTTCCAGGAGCGCGCCGTGGTGGCGCAGGGTGGCGCGCGGGCTGGCAGCGGTCTCCCAGGCACGGGCAGCACCGCCGGCGCGCCGGGGAGCACCACCGGCGGCACCACCGGCGGCACCACCGGTAGCGCGGGTGGCGTGGGCGGTGGCGCGCAGCCGCCGGTCACCGCGGACCCGGGCGCGCATCTGGCCAAGGGCACGCTGCAGGATACGGCCGCGGCACGGCGGAGCTTCTACCGCCCGGTGACGGGCGCTGCGGCGCGCACCTCGAGCGATCTGCCGGCGTCCACGGTGCAGCGCATGGCCGAGGCGGTGAGCGTCAAGGCGCTGATGGACAGCTTCGACTTCAACCTGCCGGACACGACGCGCTTCAAGGAGTACCGCTACAAGACGCGCCTCACGCCGGAATATGTGGCGCAGCCGCAGATCGGTTACCAGCAGGGCGGCTGGGGGCAAGGCACCTACGGAGGCACGACCATCATTCTCAGCGACCTGCTCGGCAACTCGCGCCTCGCGCTCTCGGGGTCGATCAACGGACAGCTGAGTGACGCGCAGGTGTTTGCCGGCTACACGAGCCTCGGCCGCCGCCTGCAGTACACCACCGGCGTGGTGCAGCAGCCGCTGTACCTCTACTCCAATTCGTCGCTCACCGATCTCGGCAACAATCAGTACCAGCAGTCGCAGGAGATCACGCGCCTCGTGCTGCGGCAGGTGTTCGCCGCTGGCCTGTATCCGCTCAATCGCTTTACGCGCTTCGAGCTGGGCGCGCGCTTCCAGAACGTGGACCAGCAGGTATTCTCGTTCTCGCGCCTGCTCGATCTCACGTATCAGGCGGCGACCGGCTACACCCGCGGCGATACGCGCAATGTGGCGTCGGCCAATACCTACTCGCCGTACGTCGCCTTCGTCACCGACAACTCGCTGATGGGGTATACCGGCCCGATCTCCGGCAAGCGGTGGCGCCTGGAGACCACGAACAACATGGGGTCCTGGAAGTACATGGACTACCTCGTGGACGGGCGCAACTACATCCCCATCCTGTTCAACTACGTCACGTTCGCGACACGCTTCATGGCGAGCATCTCGTCGGGTCGCGACGAACTGCGCTTCCCGAAGTGGATTGGCCGCCCCGACTACATCCGCGGCTACAATCGCGACAACTTCGGCTACTTCAGCTGCTCCGGATTGCCGGGCTCGAACACGCAGAGCTGCAACTCGGTGGAAACGATCGGCAGCCGTGTCGCGGTGGCGAATGCGGAACTGCGCTTCCCGATCATTCGCCGCTACGGCTCGCGCACGAACCTGCTGGGTGGCTTCCCGCCGCTCGACGGCCTCTTCTTCTACGACGCCGGTGTGGCGTGGTCGGGGCCCGTGAACGGGCAGCCGGCGCAGAAGGTCCGCTGGAGTGCGCCCGCGAATTACGACTTCACGGCGGAGCGCGAAGTGCTCAAGAGCTACGGCTTCGGCCTGCGCCTCAACCTCTTCAACGTGGCGATCATCCGGTGGGACTGGGCGGTGCCCGTCAGCCGGCCCGGCACGAAGGGCTTCGGCACCTGGTTCTTCGGGTATAGCTACTAACCACCGCCCGACACCCCGGACCCACACGCAAAACCGGAAACGACGCCGTTTCCGGTTTTTGCATGTCCGTCAGCTGCACGCATGCGGCTCAGACGCGCCGGCGACGTCGCCCCGCCAACCACAGCGCCGGCAGCGTCGCCACCAGCAGCACCACGGTGCTCGGCTCCGGTACCGTCGTTGGCGGCATGGTCTTGCTCGCTTGCAACGTCCAGTTGCTCACCCACGACTGCTCGGCGGCGATGCCGCTGGCGGCCGTAAAGCCGACCCGCGCATCGGACGCCCAGGCCGGCGCCATCCAGCTGAAGTTGTTGGAGAAGATCAGCGTGTTGCTCGACACCATCCAGACGTTGGTCGCCAGCACGCCGGTGACCGCATTGTACGACAGCGACACGTCGAAATCGTCGAGATACTTCCTGGTGTCGTTGAGCAGCTTGGGATCCGAGCAGCAATCCTTCTGCCAGACACCATCCACGCCGTAGTCGGCAAGATCCCAGAAGGTCTTGAGACCGAACGTGAGCGACTGCGTGAAGTCGGTACCGCCGCCGGGCGTCTCATAGCCCAACCCAAAGCCGCCGTTGCCCAGCTGCGTGGCCGGGCCCGCGGTGACGACGAAGCCGATGCCATCACCGGGACAGATCACCTCCGGTGGCAGCGGATCACCGTTCTCGTCGGTCAGCGTGGAATTCGCCGGCACATTCGCGCAGCTGAACGACAGCCGGAAGTTGGTGGACCAGCCCTGCTGCAGATTGAAGGTGCCGGTCGACAGCGCGCTGCGGGCGCCGTCGTAGTCGCCGGCGGTCATCTTGAGCCTGGCACCGTCGAGCGCGGGGAGCGCGTGTCCGGTCTTGGCATTCACCTGCAGCAGCTGGCCGCCGAACAACACCGTCTGCGCCTGCGTGATGGCGGGCAGCAGGGCGAGCCACAGTGCGGCGAGGGGGCCATGGGGGCCCCGCATTCGAACGACGGTCATGATGACTCCGGATCGGAAGGATGAATGGGCCTCCCTCCACACGCGTCATCGCCGCGCCAACTCCCTCACGCGTTACCGGCTAGGCAGATCAGGGCACCCCTTCCAGTCACCGCCCGGCGTACAGGGCGGAATGGCCGCGCGCTGCTGCACGCGCTGCCGCAGGCTGTCGGCCTCGGTGGTGCGCCCGAGCGCCTGCAGTGCGTTGTACTCCACCCGGCGGAGTAACGGTAACACGCTGTGCAGATCCGGCGCGGGCTCCACCCAGCGCCGCCCTTCTTCAACGGTGCGCAGCGCCTCGTCGAACTGCCCGGTCGCGACCTGAGCGCGACCAAGGTACCAGGCCGCGAAACCGATGTAGAGCGGCGCGGCTACCGCACGCAGGCGTTGCATGGTCACCTGTCCCTGATCCAACAGCATCGCCGTGTCGCGACGCGCCAGGGCGTCATCGATGATCGTCCCGGCATAGACCGCCAGCTCACCGGCCGACACGAGCGGCTGCGCGGCGAGCGCCGCCCGCAGTGCCTGCACCGCGGTGCGTCGCGCCAGCGTGTCCCCCGCCACGTTGGCCAGATACGCCTCCCGGTACGCGTAGGCCGCGCGCAGCGAGGCCGACGTGTCGCGTGTCGGCGGGACCTTGTCGCGCAGCCGCTCAAGCGCCTGTTGGGCGGCCTGCGTCCGCCCCAGCACGACCAAGGCCTCGAACTCGGCCGAGAGTGCCTGATTCTGCTCGTTGGTGCCGTCCAGCCCGAGGGAGTCGGCCAACCGCAGCACGGCGCGGGCGCGATTGAGATAGTCCCGGGGATCGCGGCGAATCCAACTGGACGCATACATGCGCATCGATTCGGCCCGCAGTGAGCGCATGCTGCGCGCCTGCCCACGTTCATCGATGAGCACCTGGGCGGCCAACGAGTCGGCCTCGTGGACGCGCCCCAGCTGCATCGCCCGCGAGGCGCGCAGCAAGGACACCCGCGCCGCCAACTCGCGATCCTCGGGATGGGCCTGCGCGATCGCCTCCGCATGGCGCAACGCGTCGGCAATCGCCGGGGGGCCCGCGTACTCGAGCTGCTGCGCCGCCCACTCCAGACTGGCGCGCGCATACTCTACACTGGCTCGCCCGTACCCGATCGCCGCCAGCCGTTGCGCCGAATCCAGGACGGGCAACGCCCGATCGACGCGCTGCTGCGTCACGAGATTGGCCCCAATGGCCGTGTAGAGCCGCGCGCGAATGCGGGGATCGTCGGCAAACTCGCGCGGGATGCGAACGAGCGCACTGTCGAGGAGCTGCGCCACCGTCCCATTCGGTGCCAGACGTACCAGCGGGTCGTACGAGGTGGCATTCGAGCCCGTCACGAGCCCCGACAGGAAGGTGGTGGCCCGCTCCGCGCGCCGCGCCTCGGCGCGCGCGGCCCGTGCCTGCTGCCAGGTGATCAGCGCCGCCGAGAGCAGCGCCACCGACGTCACCCCCACCGCGGCACTGAGCGCGCGCCGACGACGAACGAAGGACCACAGGCGATAGGCCGTGCTGTCGGGCCGGGCAAGCACGCGATCGCGGCGCAGGAAGCGGCGCACATCGTCGCTCAGCGCTTCCACACTCGCGTAGCGACGCGCGGGCTCCGGCCGCAGCGCCATGCCGGCGATGGCGTCGAGTTCTCCACGCAGCGCGTTCGAGAGGCGAGCGGCGCTCGGGAAGCCACGCCGCCGCGCCACGGCGTCGCCGCCGCGCGCCGCGATGACACTGGGCGCGCGCGCCGGTTGCTGGCGCAGCGCGAGGACCTGCTCGACCGACAGCCCCGTCGGCACGTCGCGCGGCGGCGCGCCGGCGAGCAGCAGCGTCAGAATGCCACCGAGGGCATAGATGTCGGTGGCCGTGGAGATCGGGGCCTGCTCGAGCTGTTCGGGGGCCGCATACGCTGCCGTGAAGGGCGAGAGGCCAGCGCCGGTCAGCGTCCCATCGGTAGCCTCGGCGGCGAGCAGCTTGGCCACGCCGAAGTCGAGCAGCTTCACCGTGCCATCGCCATTCACGAGAATGTTCGAGGGCTTGAGATCGCGATGCACCACGAGTCGCTGATGGGCATGATGCACGGCGGCGCAGACTTGCCGGAACAGATCGAGGCGCGCCGGCAGGTCGAGCGCCCGGGCGTCGCACCACACGTCGAGGGGCGTGCCCTCCACGAACTCCATGGCAAGCCACGGCGTACCTTCAGTGGTGCTGCCGCCGTCGAGCAGTTGCGCGATGTTCGGATGCTGCAACGCGGCGAGAATCTGGCGTTCCGAGCGAAAGCGTTGCAGCAGCACCTCGCTGTCGGCCCCGCGCCAGAGCGTCTTGATGGCCACGCGTTGCCGGTAAGCATCGTCCACACGCTCGGCTTCGTAGACCGCGCCCATGCCCCCGCGCCCCACCAATCGCATGACCTGAAAGGCCCCGAGGCGGCGCCCGACCATCGACGGCGCGCGGTCGCCGGCAGCAGCGGGGAAGCCGAGCAATTCGTGCGCGGCCCGATCCAGCTGCGGTTCGGCGGTGTCGTCGAGATCGAGCATCGACTCGAGCGTTTGCCGTGCGGCGTCGGAGAGCGGCGCGGCCGCGATGCGGGCCCGCCGCTCCGGTTCGGCCAGCGCTTCCACCTCGCGCCAGCAGGCCTTGAGGGCCGCCCACTCCTGCGGGGTGAGCGATGTGGTCACACCGCCCCCATCGGGGCCAGCGCGCCGAGACGATGAGCAGGCATGCCGTATACGCGCAGCCGGGCAAGCGACTCCCTCATCGTCGAGGCGCTCATGCCAGCGCGCTCACGCGCTGCGCAGGCGATGCTGCAGCCAGCGACGGGCCAGCGTCCATTCGCGGCTCACCGTCGCCGCCGAGATCCCGATCACATCCGCGATTTCGTCGAGCGAGAGCCCCACGAAGAACTTGAGCTCCACGACCTGCGCCTGACGGGGGTCCATGCGTTCCAGCTCGCCGAGGGCCTCGTGGACATCGAGGACCGCCTGCGCGTCCGGGCCGTCGTCGAGGGCCAGCGGGCCGGCGTCGTCGAGCCGGACGGTGCTGCCGCGGTCCCGGCGCTCGGCGGTGCCACGACGCGCATGGTCCACGAGCACGCGCCGCATCATCTGCGCGGCGATGCCGAAGAAGTGGGAGCGGTTGCGCCACGGTGTGTCCTGCCCGAGCAGGCGCAGATAGGCCTCGTGGACCAGCGCGGTAGGCTGCAGGGTGTGATCGCCCCGCTCGCGGCCCAGATAGACGGCCGCGAGCTGCCGGAGCTCATCGTAGACCACGGCAGCCGCCTCGTCCTGCGCACCCGGCACACCCTCCTGGGCAGCGCGCAGCAGCGCCGTCAGCGACGGGCCGATCGATTCGGGCACAGGCGCGGAGTGGCTCACGCTGCCAATATGAGATTCGGTGAAGGTTGCGTCATCTTTTCCCGTATCGAGAATACCGAGAAGATGAGCACGGGTGCGGCAACTGCCGCCGGGACGGGCGGTTGGACCATCACGCCTCCGGTTTTGCAACCCCTCCCTCCCCCTGCCCGGGGCGGGTACTTTACCCCCGTGCGCACGCTCCTCGCGTCGGCGCTGTTGGCTCTCGCGTGCGGCGGTCTCGTCGGCTGTGCCGATCGTTCGTCACACCCCTCCGGAGCCGGCGCCCCTCCCGTAATTCCTGGTGGCCCCGACCCCATCGTCCTCCGCGTGCCACGCGGCGGCGGCGTGTTGACGGCTGCTCGCTACCCCGCCCTCGACTCTACCGTCTGGCGGTCGCAATCGCGCGTGCCGGCCCTCGCGCGTGTCATCGCCTTCGGATCCGAAGACGGCTATCTCGCGGCCGTGGATACCGTCGGCGCGCCTGTCCGCGTGGACCTTCGCGTGGGCTCCGTGACGACCTCGCGTGAAGACACCGTGGTGTCGGTCTCGTCGGCCGACGGCGGCGCGATTTACGCCCTCACGCAGCGCGGCGAATTGACGCGCTACACGCCGAGTGGCGGCGACTGGCGCTTCACGCCCCCCCTGCCCGCGCATGCGCTCTACGCGCAGGCCGACGGCTCGCTGATCATCGCCGGTGCCAAGGGCGATCGGGCGATCGTGTGGCGCGTGCGTCCCCCCAATCAGGCCGTCGCCGACAGCCTCTCCTTCGACATTGGCGGCGACGCCAAGACGCTCCCGACGTCACTCGCCCGCACCGCCGGCGCGGTGGGCGATCGCGTGTTCTTCGGTGGCAACGAAGAAGTGGTCGCCGTGCGCTCGCGCGATCTCGGCAAGGCGCTCGAGGTGGATCTCGGCGACCCGGTGCGCGCCATCGCGGCGACGCCCAGCGGCGATCGCCTCTTCGTGGCACTCGACGGCGATGAGTCCATTCGGATTGTGGATCGCTTCGAGGAAGGGGTGAAGGGGAAGATCGCGCTCCCCGGCCCGGCGCGTGCGTTGCGCATGGATCCGATGGGGCGCGTGTTGCTGGCGCAGGGCGGTGGTGACTCCGTCTATGTGGTAAGCCTGGGGAGCGATGAGGTGATCGGCGTGCTGCGCACCGCGTGGCGCCAGGATCTGCCGCTCGTCATGGCCGACGCCAGCATCGCCTACGAACGCGGTGAGGATGTCGTGCTGGCGCATCCCACCACGCTGGCCGACATGCGCACCGTGACCGGAGGCGCGCGCGACTTCTGGTACACGCTGCGGTGGAATGGCTTCCGCCCGCGGGCGGCGGGCCTTGATCAGCCCGTGCAGTTCCGCACGAGTGCACCGCGTGACTCATCGGATCTGATGCCGAGCGCCGACAGTGGCGCGGCGGCGGCGCCGCCGCACGACTCCAGTGCCGCCGGCGCGCCAAAGGACGCCGTGTTCACCGTAAGCTTCGCCGCGGTCCTCGATGAGAAGCAGGCGAAGGCCGTCGCTGCGCGCATCAAGGTCGATGGTCAGGTGCCGCGCATCACGACCTCCGAACGCGCCGGCAAAACCTTGTATCGTGTTGTGCTGGGCCCGTACCCGTCACGCGCCGAAGCCGAGCGTGTGGGGCGTGCATCGGGCCAGAGTTACTGGATTTTCGAGGGAGCCCCATGACCGCGCCTGGATTGCCGCCCGAGCCGTGGGAGCTCGAGGGACGCCGCCTCGCGCCGCTGCTCGACAACGTCTACGCGGTGGTGATCGCCGCAAGCGATCCGCGCGTGGCCGTGCAGGTGGCCCTTGGTGTGGCGCGCATGCAGAGCGCGCGTCGCCGTGTGGCCATTGCCGATCTGATCGGTGAATCGCCAGCCATCGAATCGCTGCTGACCGGTGATGATCCGCATGGCATCGCCGACAGCTTCTTGTACGGCGTGTCGCTGAACAAGATCGCGCGCCCGATGCTCGGCGCCGACAACATCTTCCTCATGCCCTCCGGCACCGAGCCGGTGGATCATGAGGGCGTCTACGCCAATGATCGCTGGCGCCGCCTGGCGGCGGGCTTCCATCAGGTCGGTGCGCTGCTCGTCGTGGTGGCGCGCCCGACCGCCGGCGGCTTTGCGGATCTCTGCGGCTACATCGGCACGCTCATGCCGGTGGGCGAGTGGGCATTCCCCACCCCCGTCGGCGTACCGCTCATCGCGCCGCCACCGCCACCGCAGCCACCGGCCGATCGCATCGTCACGCCCAAGCCGCAGTCGGTGAAGGCGCGGGAAAGCGCCTCCAAGGACGAATCGAGCCGTACGCGCAATCTCATCGCACTCGTGCTGCTGCTCGCCGCCGTGGCCGTGGGGGTTGGCGCGTTCTGGCCGCAGATCAAGGCGCGCATTCCGGCCGGGCTCATGGGCGGCGAACCCGCCGCCGACAGCAGCACCATGCTGGTCCCGCCGACCAAGATGGATTCGGTGCCGCGCACCGACAGCGCCAAGGCGGGCGACAGTACCACCACACCCGCCGCGGGGGATACCACCACGCGGCCGTCCGTCGCCGCGCCGACGGTGGAGAACCCGGCCGACTCGCTCGCCGCGGCGCGCTTTGCCGTGTACTTCGCGACCGCGAACACGCGCACGGCCGCGCTCCCCGACGACAAGGTCATGGCGCTCGAAGCGCTCGCCCTTTCACCGGTACTCGAAGGCGCGGAACTCTGGTACCGCGTCACCGTGGGCGCGCACGCCAGCAAGAGCGAGGCGGAAGCGCTGCTCGTCAAGATGCGCAGCCAGAAGCTCATCTCGGCCGGCAGCATCGTCACGGTGCCCTTCGCGCTTCGGCTCGAAAGCAACGTGTCCACCGCGTTGGCACCGGTCCGGCTGGGGGCGCTCAAGGCGCGGGGCATCGTCGCCTACGCGCTCCGCCAGCCGAGTGGGAATGCGAACATCTACACCGGAGCCTTTGAGACTCCGGCGCAAGCGGTGCCGCTTGCGGATTCCTTGCGCGCCACCGGCGTGGCGCCTGTGCTTGTCTATCGAACGGGGAGAGCGTTCTAAGTGCGTCTCACGAAGCTCGAAGTACACGGCTTCAAGGCCTTCGCGGACCATCTCGAGTTCGTCTTCGAGAAAGGCGTGACGGCCATCGTCGGCCCCAATGGGTCCGGCAAGTCGAACGTCTCCGATGCGGTGCGCTGGGTGCTCGGCGAGCAGCGTGCCCGGGCGATGCGCGGCGCCAAGATGGAAGACGTCATCTTCCACGGTTCATCGGCCCGCAAGGCGGTGAACATGGCGGAAGTGTCGCTCCACTTCGACAACACCGAAGGCGAGCTGCCGATTCCGTTCAAGGAAGTCGTGATCACGCGGCGCCTGCTGCGCTCGGGGGAGAGCGAGTATCTGCTCAACCGCGCGCCCTGCCGCCTGCGCGACATTCAGGACCTCGTGCGCGGCACGGGCCTGGGCGCCGACTCGGGCGTCGTGATCGAATCGAAGATGATCGACGCGCTGCTCTCCGATCGCCCGGATGAGCGCCGTGAGCTCTTCGAGGAAGCCGCGGGGGTGGGTCTCTATCGCGATCGCCGCCGCAGCGCCGAACGCCGGCTCGAGGAGACGACCACCGACCTCGCGCGCCTCGATGACCTCATCAACGAAGTGCAGAGCCAGGTGCGTTCGCTGGCGCGTCAGCGCCGTCGTGCCGAGCGGCATGCCGAACTGACGAGCCGTCGTTTCCAGGTCGAGATTTCGCTTGCGGTGCGCGAGATGGCCGCATGGAAGGACGAACTCGAAGCGCTCGATGGGCGCCTGGCCGAATTGCAGGCCGACGTGCCGGGCGCCGAAGAAGCCATCGCCGCCGCCGAGGCGCAGCGCGAAGAGGCGCATGCGGCGCGCGCCACGGCCGATGCGACTCGCCAGGAAGTCGCCCGCCTCGCCGCCGAGCAGCGCAACCGCACGCAGATGCTCGAGCGCGAGCTGGCCGTGGCCGAAGAGCGTCAGCGCAGCACGTCGCAGCGGAAGCAGCGCGCCGAGCAGGAGCGCATCGAGAACGAAGCGTTTGGCCGTCGCCTGCGTGAAGATCGCGAACGCGCGGCCACCGATCGCTCCACGCTCGAGCGCGAGCTCAGCGAGGCCGGCGAAGCGCTGCAGCAGCGTCTGGCCGCCGAGCAGCTGGCGCGCGAAGGGGTGCAGCAGGCGCGTGCCGCGCTGGAGCAGCTCGAACGTCAGGTGCGCGAGCATCGCGACCAGGCGCGTCGTATCGAGATGGATCGCGACAGCGCCGCGCGCGAGCAGGGCGACACGCAGCAGCGCATGGAAGTGCTCGAGATCGAGCGCCAGAACCTCGCCGATGCGCGGGATGCGATCGAGCGCGAGCTGATCCAGGCGCGCGAAGCCGTTTCGGTGGCGCACGCCGCCGCGCAGGATGCCCTGCAGGCGCTCGAAGGGGCGCGGCTGGCGGCCGCCACGGCGCGCACGGCCGACGCCGAGTCGCGTTCGGCGCTCGCCAGCGCGGTCGAAGAGCGCACGGCGCTCGAAGGCCGCATGAATGCCCTCGCGGCGCTCGAGCGTGAGCGCGTGGGCCTCGCCCCCTCCAGCGCCAAGCTGCTGCGCGAAAAGGAGCGCTTTGGCGACGGGGCCGTGCTCGGCCCGCTCACCGACTTCCTCTCCGCCGACGGCGATGCCGCGCGACTCGTGGAGCGCTACCTCGGCGCCACGATGCACGCGATCGTGGTGCGCGATGCCGACGTGGCGAGTGCGGTCCGCCGCTGGCACACCGAAACGCAGCCCGGCCCCCTGCTCCTCCTGCCGCTCGATGTGGTCACGGAGCTCGGTGCCGATACCGACGCGCTGGCCGGCTCGGTGCAGTCGAGCGGCGCGGCGAGCCGCTGGGTGCGCGCGCTCCTCGGCAAGGTGCGGGCGCTCGATGGCGGTGAGGCGTTCATCGACGAGCGCGGCGCCGTCTTCCTTCCGGGTACGGCGACGGGCCCGGGGCCGCTCCAGCGTCGTGCGGAGCTGAACCGCCTCGAAACCGATCTCGCCGCGGCCGACGAGCGCCGCGCCGCGGCCGCCGCCACCGCCGAAGCCGCGCGCCTCGCGCTCGGCGAGGCCGAGCGGGCGCAGCAGGCCGCGATGGATGCGCATACGCGCGCGCAGCAGGAATCGCGGCGGGCCCTCGAAGTGCAGCAGGAAGTCGAACGGCGTCGCGAGCGCTCCGAGCGGGAGCTCGCGCAGTCGAACGCGCTCGCCGAGAAGCTGGTGAGCCGCCTCGAGGAGCTCGAGCAGCGCACGCGCCAGCTCGCGCAGCAGGCCGAAGCGCTGCATGCGCGCGCCGGCGAAGCCGACGGCGACATCAGCATGGCCCGCGAGTCGCTCAGCGTCGCCGAACGGGAGCAGGAACAGGCCCGCGAAGCGCGGGCGACGTGGCAGGTGGCGCAGGCCCAGGCGCAGGCGCGTCTGAGCGTCGCGATCGACCGCGAGAAGCGTCTGGAAGAAGAAGACTCCACGGCCGCGGCGCGTATCGAGTCGCTGGCCAAGGAACTCTCTACGCTGTCCGACGCCGACCAGCAGCTGGCGCAGCAGCTCGATGGCTGGCGCGCCGAGTTGGAGACGGAGCAGAAGAACCTCGCCGATGCCGACGCACGTCTCGCCGAAGCCGAGCGGGCCATGCAGGCGGCCACTGCCGCGAGTGATGCGGTGGAAGGCGTGCTCGATGAAGCGCGGAAGCGCGCCGCGTCGCTGGGAGAGCAGCTGCACGGGGCGCAGCTCCGGCATACGGAGCTCGCCGGCCGCCGGTCGGCCATTCGGGAGCGTCTCGAAACCGAATGGCGCCGGTCGCTCGAAGACCTGCTCACCGGCTTCGAGGAGCTCGACCTCGAGACCGATGCGCTCCGCACCGAAGCGAAGACACTGCGCGAGTCGCTGGACGAGCTTGGGCCGGTGAATCCGCTGGCCATTGAAGAGCACGAGGAAGAGCAGCGCCGCCTCGAGTTCCTCACCAGCCAGCGCAACGACCTCGTGAACGCCAAGCAGTCGCTGCATCAGGCCATTCGCGAGATCGACAGCACGGCGCGCGAGCTCTTCCTCGCCACGTTTGCGCAGGTGCGCGAGAACTTCCGCCAGATCTTCCTGCGCATGTTCGGCGGTGGCGAGTGCGATCTGCGGCTCGAGAACCCCGATGCGCCGCTCGATTGCGACATCGAAGTTCACGCGTCGCCGCGCGGCAAGAAGACGCAGCGCATTCACCTGCTCTCGAGCGGTGAGCGCGCGCTCGTCGCCCTGTCGCTGCTCTTCGGCATCTTCCTCACCAAGCCGAGCCCGTTCTGCCTCATGGACGAAGTGGACGCGCCGCTCGACGACCAGAACATCGGACGCTTCGTGAAGATGCTCAACGACTTCAAGTCGCGGACGCAGTTCATCGTCATCACGCACAATCCGCGCACGACGTCGGAAGCCGCCGATGCGGTGTACGGCGTGACGATGCAGGAGCCGGGCGTGTCGAGCATCGTGAGTGTGCGGCTGCGCAACGGCCCGTCGGTCGATGACGAAGGCACGACGCCGGACACCGAGGCGCCGAGTGAGCCGATGGATCCCGAAACCGTCGCCGAGGCGGTGGCCGAAGCCGTGGCCGAGGGCGCGAGCGACGGCGGCACCGACGAGGCGACGTCCTGATCCGCGTGGAGCGCGTTCGCGCCGCCTGCCTGGCGGTGGTGCTCGCGCTCACCGCGGCGGCGGGCGCACGCGAGGTGCGTGCGCAATCGGTGACCGTGAGCGCGCCCGCGGGCGCCACGCTCGCGAGTGCCACCCCGACGTGGCAGGTGCGCGCCACCGGATTCGTCGCGCAGCTGCCACTGCAGGTCACCCTGCAGGTGGGCCTGGCCCCGGATTTTTCGAGCCTCGCTGTGGACAGCACCTTCACCACGAGCGATACGCTCCTCAGCATCACGACGTCCAAACCCCTGCCCAGCGAGGCACAGGTGTGGTGGCGCGTGCGCGTGCGCGGCACGGCCGGGCAGTTGGTGGAGTCGGCCCCCGGTGGTCCGCGCTCGGTGCCCACGTGGCTCGCGCTGAACACCCCGAATTCACCGTCGGGAAACAGCTTCGACATTCGTCGCCCGCTCTTCGTCTGGCGCAGCGCGCCCGTGGCCGCCACGGTCGGCCCGTGGGGCTACGATCTCGAAATCACGTCGAACGGACGGGCCGAGGTCTCTGTGTCCGGACTGCGCGACACGACGTATCGCCCGACGGTCGATCTGCAGGCGAATACGAGCTATCGCTGGAACGTGCGGGCGACGCTCAAGGGCGGTGAGTCGGTACGCGTGTACTCGCAGGGATCGTTCGTCATCACCGATCCGCCGCTGCCGACGAACACGGTGTTGTATCAGAACTTCCCGAACCCGTTTCCGTCGCCGACGGCGTTTTCGACCTGCTTCTGGTTCGATGTGGGAAGCCCCGGCGCCCGCATCAGCCTCGACGTGCGCGACCTGCGCGGAAATCTGGTGCGCACCATCGTGCCAGGGAGCGACGGGACGTCGCAGTTCGAGGCGGGGCGCTATGGTCGTGGCGCTCCCGGTGCGTCGAGCAATTGCGACAACCGCTACGTGTGGGACGGTACGGCGAATGACGGCCGCACCGTGGCGCCCGGCGTGTATCTGGCGCGCTTCAGCGCGAACAACGGCGCGCCCACCTTTCGCAAGATCGTCTTCCGCGGTCGCTGAGCGACCCGGACCCTCCCTGCCCTGTTCATGCGACTGACCACCATCGGCACCGGTACGGCCGCGCCCCATCCGTCGCGGGTCTCGGCGGCCCATCTGGTCGAGGCGGGGGAAATCCGCATGCTGCTCGACTGCGGTAGCGGCGCCGTACATCGCATGGCCCACTTGGGCGTCTCGTGGGGCGGCATCACGCACGTGGCGCTCACGCACTTTCACACCGACCACATCAGCGACCTCCCATTGCTGCTGATGGGGTGGCGTTGGGGGCAGCTTCCGCCGCGCAGCGAGCCGGTGACGATCTACGGCCCGCCGGGCACGGGCGCGCTGCTGGAGCGCATGGCGGCGGTCTACGGCCCCTGGCTGCTCGCCCCCGGGTTTCCGCTCACCGTGCGGGATATCGCGCCCGACGAGGTGATTCGGCTCCCCGGCGGCGTCTCGATGGCGGCGACGGCGGTACCGCACACGGCTGAGAGCGTGGCATATTCCATCAGTGAGGGATCAACGCGCCTCGTGTATACCGGTGACACCGGGGAGAGCGAGGCGTTGGGCGACTGGGCCGCTGGCTGCGACCTGCTGCTCGCCGAGTGCTCCCTGCCTGATGCCATGGCCATCCGCGACCATCTGACGCCGCGGCAGGTCGGGCAGCTGGCGGCCCGAGCCCGCGCGAAGCGGCTCGTGCTGACGCATTTCTATCCGCCGGTCGAAGCCGTGGACATTCAGGCTGAGGTCGCGGAGCACTATGCCGGCCCCACCGTGCTCGCGCACGACGGCTGGTCCATCGCTTTCTAAGCAGTCTTCCGAGGACGTGCCATGCTGGTCGTGATGTCGCCCAACGCCACTCAGCCAGACATCGATCGTGTCTGCGATGAGATCGTGCGGCAGGGCTTCAAGCCCCTCCCCATGCCGGGCGAAGTCCGCACGGCGATCGGTCTCCTTGGTGACGACGCCAAGGTGGACTGGTCCTACATCGAGGGGCTGCCAGGCGTCGCCAGCGTGCTCATCGTGCAGAAGCCGTATCGGCAGGCCGCACGGGAGTGGAAGACGGAGCAGACGATCGTGGAGATCGCGCCCGGCGTGCGCTTCGGCGGCACCGACGTGCCGATCGTTGCCGGCCCGTGCTCGGTCGAGACCGAAGAACAGATCCTCACCGCCGCCCGTCAGGTGCGCGCCTCCGGCGCTGCCGCCTTGCGCGGTGGGGCCTTCAAGCCGCGCTCGAGCCCGTACGCCTTCCAGGGCCTCGGCAAGCGCGGCCTCGAGCTGCTGGCCCTCGCCCGCCAGGAAACGGGGCTCGCCATCGTCACCGAAGCGATGGACGAACGCGGCGCCGATCTGGTCGCTGAGTATGCGGACTGCATCCAGCTCGGCGCGCGCAACATGCAGAACTACTCGCTGCTGCGTCATGTGGGGAAGCTCGGCAAGCCGGTGCTCCTCAAGCGCGGCATGGCGGCGACGATCAACGACCTGCTGCTCTCCGCCGAGTACGTCCTCGCGGAAGGCAACCCGAATGTGATCCTGTGTGAGCGCGGCGTGCGCACGTTCGACAGCGCAACGCGCAATCTGTTCGACCTCACGGCCATTCCGGTGGTGCAGAAGCTCTCGCACCTTCCCATCGTGGCCGACCCGAGCCACGGCACCGGGCTCCGCGACAAGGTGACGCCAATGGCCCGCGCCGCCGTCGCCGCCGGTGCCGACGGCATCCTGGTGGAAGTGCATCCGACGCCCGACAAGGCGCTGTCGGACGGCGCGCAGTCGCTGTATCCGGAGCAGTTCACCGAGCTCGTCAAGCAACTCCGCACCATCGCCTCGGCGATTGGCCGGTCGGTCACGGAGCTGGCGTGAGTGTGGGGCTTTAACTGATCCCATCCGAGCCATTCGAGGCGTCCAAGCCATCCAAGGGACACGTCCCGGATGGCTCGGACGCCTCGAATGCCTTCTATGAGAAAGGCCAACTAGTCAAGGCCACCGTGGTGGCCTCGCGGCTGGGTCCTGCGCGAGAATCGGTG
>JAIEMN010000061.1 GCA_019752115.1 Gemmatimonadaceae bacterium | reverse complement strand
CGGGGCCGGCGGCAGCGCGTGCGCCGACGCGACGCGCGGTTCATGGGCGACCCGACGCGGCGGCGGATCTTCGCCGCCGGAGCCACCGAAGCCCTTGAGCACTTCTTCGAGCTCCACCGTGCGATCGAGCAGGGCGAAGCGCACCAGCAGCGTTTCGAGCAGCAACTGCGGCTGCCCGCTGCGCCGATACATCGGCTCGAGTTCGAGCAGCGCGTGCAGCATGCGCAGCAAGTCGTTGGCGGCCACTCGGCCTTTGCGCTGATCGAGCGCGGCGCGCAACCGCTCCGGCAACTCCGGCGGCACGCCACCGAGCGCGAGCGCGAGTTGCGCGCGCAGCAGATCGCCGAGCCCCGAGAGGACCAGCACGAAGTCCACGCCGGCATCGGCGAGCCGCTGCACCGCGGGAAAGACATCGGCCGCTCGCCGCTCGGCGACCATGTCGAGAATGGCGAGGTATTCCTCGTCGGCAACGAGTCCGAGCGCCGACTGCACGCGCTCGGCGGTCACCTCGGCGGTTTCGCCGATGGAGAGCACCTGGTCGGTGAGCGAGAGCGCGTCACGCAGGCCGCCGTCGGCGGCGCGCGCGATCATCCCCAGCGCGTCGGGCTCGAAGCGGACGTGCTCCTCGGTGAGTACGGCGGCGAGACGCTCGCGGATCTCGGCGGGCCCGATGCGCTTGAGGTCAAAACGCTGGAGGCGCGACAACACGGGCGCAGCGGCCTGCGCGATCTTCTGCGGCTCCGTGGTCGCAAAAACGAACACGACCCGCGGCGGTGGTTCCTCGAGGACCTTGAGGAGCGCATTCCACGCTTCCCGCGTGAGCATGTGCGCCTCGTCCACGATATAGACCTTGTAGCGGTCATCGCCGGAGGGGGCGTACATGGCGCGCTCGCGGAGCTCGCGGGCGTCGTCGACACCACGATTGGACGCGGCGTCGATTTCCACGACGTCGAGGGACGCGCTCCCGGACCAGATGCGCTGGCAGCTGGAGCAGCTGCCGCAGGGCTCGCCGGCGAGTTCGGGCTCGCCGCGTCGCTCACAGTTGAGCGCCATGGCCAGCACACGCGCCAGGGTCGTCTTGCCGGTCCCGCGGGGGCCGCACAGGAGGTAGCCGTGGGCCACCCGGTCGCGGGCGATGGCCCCCTTGAGGGTGTTGGCGACGTGGGACTGCACGGCAACCGTGGCAAAGTTGCGCGGGCGGTATTTCCGGGCGAGGGCGAGCGACATGCCGGAAAGATAGCGGGGGTGGTTGAGGGACGGGTCCGGGCCCCGGGGATCGACGGCGTCCGCCGCGCGGGCCTGCGGCGTGATGCTTGTGCCGGTGGAGAAACGATGGACTAAGGAGTAGGGACAAGGCGTCGAGACTCGCAGGGAACGAGCTCATCCATTCCCGCCACGCGGAGTCTTTTGTCGTGCCCGTGCTCTCCATGCGACGCGGGGGCCTGTCGGCTATTGCCGCGGCCCTCCTGGCGATGACGCCATCGCTGCCGGCCCAATCCACCTTTGACGGCGATCTGACCGGTCCGGGTCACTCGCAAGTTGCCCTCGACATGCTGTCGTACGTCGCCCCGAGCGCGTCGGGCGGTTGGGTGTGGTTCAATCCCCGCGTGTACCACGGCTTCGCGCATCGTCTCGAAACGGGGCTCGGGCTCTCCGCCTACAGTCACCAGGTGAATGGGGGGCCGAGCTACCTCCAGCCAAGCCTCAAATGGCGCGCCTTCAGCGATACCGTGCATCATGTGACGCTCTCGGCCGGTGGGCAGTCGCTCGTAGCCGTCCAGAGGGGCATCGATAGCTACGGCTTAGCCTTCGTGTCCGTGGACAAGTGGCTTAACCATTCCGAGAAAGCCGCCGGCGCGGTCGCCGTGGGGAGCTATACGCTGGTCGGACGTGATGTCGCGAGTACCGATGCTCGTCGCGGGGCGATCGTGAGCGGCTGGGAAGCCGTGGGCCCCGTGCGCGTCTCCGGCAGCTGGCTGTCGGGGCAGAACTTTTACGGCTACCGCACTGGCTCCGTGACCTACACGACGGCGTCGAGCCGCTGGTTCACCGTGGGCTACAGCGTTGGCAACGCTGCCTTCCATAACGCCGGTCCCTACTTCTCGACCGGCCGCGCCTTCTAAGCCGCGCCCCTCATGACCGCGTCGCTCCTTACCCGCCGGTTCGTCATCGCGCAGTTCGTCTGCGCGATGATGTTTGGCGTCGCCATGCTGGCGAACTGGCCGGGCCAGGCGGCGCGGGAGGTGGCGCTCAACGTCGTCTATCTGGTCATCGGCGCCCCCACCTTGTGGGCGCTGTATGAGGCGTCCCGTGACGCCGAGGTCGACGAAGAGCATCGGCGCGCCTGGTGCGGGCTCATGTGGGCGACGGGTGCCTGGTGGGCCGGTGACGCCATCTGGGCCCTGATCGCCTTCGCGACGGGCGAGCGGCCGCCGCTGAGCGTGGCGGATCTCGCCTATCTCGCCTTCTCGCCGCTCGCGCTGCGCGCGCTGGCGCGTTTTCCCGGTCTCGGTTCGACCACCGCTGAACGATGGCGCGTGCAAATGGACGCGGTGGTCGCCGCGATCACCATGGGCACGGTGTTTTACTGGGTCTCGCCGCTCGAGAGCGCGCCGGACTCCCTGACCCATTGGCTATCGGACGCGGTGAACATCGCGTATCCGCTGAGCGACATCATGCTGCTCACGGGTGCCATCGTCCTGTGGTCGCGCCAGACCAACGTCCGATCGGTCACGATCATCAAGCTGATCACGGCGGCGATCGCTGTGAAGACTTTGGCCGACGTGCTCTATGCCCGCGCGGTGATCGCCGACGAGCACCTCGTCTCGATGATCACCGACAGCGGGTGGATCGGCTGGTACGCGTTCGTGACCCTCGCAGCGATCAAGGCGCGCGATCTCACGAACACCTCGATGCCCGAGGAGTCGCGCGCCCCGCGCATGGCCTGGCTGCCGTACGCGTCGATCGCCCTTGTTGGCGTGCTGTTCGTGGACTTGGTCCAGCGCGAGCAGTTCGCACCGGCGCGCGGGGTGGCCATCGGGATGCTTTCGCTGCTGGTGGTCATTCTGGTGCGTCAGGCCGTCGTGAACACTGAGATCAACCGTCTCGACAAGCTGGCGGTGGGCCTCGAAGCGGAAAGTCGATTGGCGGCGCTCGTGAACCACGCATCGGATCTGATCATGATCCTCGACGTGGACAGCACGATTCGGTTCGTGAGCCCGTCGGCCCAGCGCATCCTGGGGATGACGCCGGAGCAGTTGGTGAGCACGGACGGGCTCGGCCTGCTGCACGACGACGACGTGGATAATGCCCAGCTGCTGCTCGGCCGCCTGCTGCAGCATCCGAGTGCACAGGAGACATTCGTGTGCCGCGTCCAGCACGGCGGTGGCGGCTGGCGCTGGATGGAGGTGGTGTGCACCAACCACGTCGGCACGGATAGCATCAACGGGCTGGTGATCAACCTGCGTGACGTCACGGAGCGGCGGGAACTCGAGGGCAAACTCGAGTGGCAGGCGTTTCACGATCCGATGACCGGACTCGCGAACCGCGTGCTCTTCTCCGACCGTGTCGGCCACGCGCTCGAGCGTCGCCAGCGCAATGGCATGGAGTTGGGGGTGCTGTTCATCGACTTGGATCACTTCAAGATCGTGAACGATACGCTGGGCCATGCGGCGGGCGATGCCCTGCTCCGCGAGGCAGCACGCCGCATTCAGGGCGCGGTACGGGGCGCTGATACCGTGGCTCGCCTGGGCGGCGATGAGTTCGCGGTGCTGCTGGAGGATGCCTCGGCGAAGGAGTGCATCGAGACCGGTGAGCGGTTACTGCATCAACTGACGCGGGCCTTCACGATTGAAGGGCGCGAAGTGTTCACCGGGGCAAGCATTGGTGTCACGGTGGCAGAACTTGGCGTCTCGCTCGACGACCTGGTGCGCGACGCCGACGTGGCGATGTACGTCGCGAAGGGCGAGGGACGCGGACGGGTGGTGGTCTTTGAGGCGTCAATGCGCGAGCAGGTGGCCGAGCGCCTGCATCTCGAAGCCGACCTGCGCCGCGCACTCGAGCAGAACGATCTGCAGGTGCACTACCAGCCGCAGTTCGACCTCCGGACCGGCGAGGTGTTGGGCGCCGAGGCGCTGGTGCGATGGATGCATCCGATTCGCGGCATGATTCCGCCGTCGCGCTTCGTGCCGATCGCCGAGCAGGCCGGCCTGATGGTGGAGATGAGTCGCTTTATTCTCAACGCCGCCTGCCGCGACGCCGCCGGCTGGCGCCAGCCGAATGGGGCCGTCGCCGATCTGCACGTGAGTGTGAACCTGTCTGGGCGCCACCTCCAGGACCCGGGGGTCGTGCAGGATGTGGCAACGGCGCTGACCGACTCCGGTCTCGATCCCGCGCTCCTGACCGTGGAGATCACCGAGTCGGTGATGATGCACAACACGCAGGCGGCGATCGGGGTGCTACGCGAACTCAAGGGGCTCGGGATCACGATTGCGATCGACGACTTCGGAGCGGGCTACTCGTCGCTGTCGTACCTGCAGCAGTTCCCGATCGACATTCTGAAGATCGACAAGGCGTTCGTCGACAAGCTCGGCACCGCCGACAGCGACGAAGCGCTCGCGCGCGCCATTCTCGCGCTGGGTGATGCGCTGGGGCTGGCGACGGTGGCCGAAGGCATCGAGACGATGCGGCAGGTCGAGATGCTGCAGCAGCTCGGCTGCCTGCTCGGCCAGGGCTTCCTGTTCTCGCGTCCGCTCGCCGCCCGTGCCTTTGCCGACATGCTGGTGACGGGCGGTTTGGAGCCTCTCGCGGGCGATGTCCTGAGCCTGACCGACCGCACCACCCACGCAGCCTGAACGCGCCCCTCGTCCACGCCGGCAACGGGGCAAAAAAATCGCGCGCGGAGGTTGGCTGCTGCCACCTGCCGCGCGCGATACTCCGGGCCTGACGAAGCGACGTAGGACTCCACGTGCCGCTGCTACCTTCGGGGTCCTGACGGGGTTGGCGGGCCTGCGCCCTCCGGGACCCGGAGCAACAGGATATTAAGTGCGGGGGGCTCGCTTTTGAACTGATCAGTTGGGGGTTTGGGGTTTTTGGTGTGGGGTTGTGGGTTGACCCGACACCCACGACCTAGAACCCGAGACCCATCACCGATCAGCTCAGCGCCGCCCCAATCGCGTCGATAATAATCGGCCCCGCCTTGGCCACCTTCTCCATCGGCGCGTCCAGATGCGTGACGGCCCGCACGCGACTGGGGGTCCAGACGCTCAGGCGGACGCCGTGCTCGGCGGCGCGCTTGGCGACGTCGGCCGCGACGGCGCGGGGGAGATCGATCATCAGGATGTTCGAGTCCGGCGGAACGATGGTGGCGCCGGCCACGCCGTTCACGAGCGTGCCGAGATAGCGGGCGGCCTCGTGATCCTCGGCGAGGCGGTCATAGTGATGCTCGAGCGCATAGTGCGCCGCCGCGGTCAGCACGCCGCTCTGGCGCATGCCGCCGCCAAAGCGCTTGCGGACCTTGCGGGCGCGCGTGATCACGTCGCGCGAACCGGCGAGACAGGCGCCGACCGGCGCCCCGAGGCCCTTCGAGAAGCTCACCATGACCGTGTCCACGGCACTGGCGAAGTCGGCGAGCGACGTCCCGCTGCGAATGGCGGCGTTCCACAACCGCGCGCCATCCATGTGAATGGGCAAGCCGCGCCGGCGCGCCACCGCAGCGAAGCGCTGAATGGTGTCGAGGCTGGACACGACACCGCCAGCGCCGTTGTGCGTGTTCTCGACGCACACGAGCGACGGATCGGCGCCATCGGCGGTGGGCAACCGCACCGATGCGTCCAGCTCGTCGGCGGTCATCACCAGCCCGGCGCCGCGCACGGGGCGCACCTGCACGCCGGCGAGCGCGGCACTGCCCGCCACTTCGGAGTGCACGATGTGTGCTTCGGCGTCGACATAGATCTCAGTGCCCGGCGTGGAGAGCACCCAGATCGCGGCCTGATTGGCCATCGTGCCGCTCGGGAAGAACAGCGCGGCCTCCTTGCCCAGTCGCTCGGCCACGACCGCTTCAAAGCGGTTGGTGGTGGGATCGTCCATGAGCACATCGTCACCGACTTCCGCGTCGGCCATCGCGCGACGCATCGCGGGAGTGGGCCGGGTCACGGTGTCGCTGCGGAGATCGAGCCAGGGAGCCACGGCAGTCATCGAGCGGGTTTCTTGGCGGAGGGTTTGGCCGGCGTGGTGGAGACGTTCGGCGGCGTCGGGCGCGACACCAGATCCCGGTCGGGCGCCGCCGCCTGTTGCAGGGCGGCGAGTTCGCCACGCCGCAGATCGACCGCCTGCGCGAGTTCCCCGCCGATCAGGAACAGGAAGGCACTGTAATAGGTCCAGAACACCACGGCTACGATGGCGGCGATCGTCCCGGTATAGAGCGAGCTGGGATCGAAGTGGCGCACCACCAGGCCGAAGACGTGGCGGGCCAGCTCAAAGAGCATCGTGGCCGACGCAGCGCCCACGAGTGCGGCGCGACGCGGCGGGCGGCGGCGTGGCAGGGCGCGATAGAGCGTATAGAAGAGCGCCAGCACGACGCTCAGCGCCAACACCCGCCCCATCACGTAGCCCACGCCGCTCATGGCGTCTTCACGCAGACCGGTCTCGCGGAGCAGCGCCACCCCGCGCGTGGTGGCCAGATCGAGATAGGTCGAGAGGATCACGTACACGACCACCGCGACCGTCGCCACGATGGTGGCGGCAAAGTCGAACAGCTTCCCCACCACGATGCCGCGATCGGAGCCGTCAAAGCAGAGCGCGAGCACGCTGCGCAGTGATCCGAACAGGCGCGTCGAGAACCACGCGAAGGTGATGGCGGAGTACGCCGTGACGGTGCCGCGGGTGCTGAGCACGTCGGCGATCACGCCGCGGAGCAGCTCCCCGGCGGAGGGTGCATCACTGGGGAGCAGGCGCTCGACGAGGGTCGTGACCGTCCTGGCGGCCTCCTCCGCGCCACTGCCGAGCAGGAACGACAGCCCGGTGATGAGCAGCAGCGTGAACGGCACGAGCGCGAGCAGGATGTTGAACGCCAGCCCACCCGCGAGAAACGGGACATTGTCCTCCGCGCTCTGATTCCAGACGCGGCGGACAATGTCCCACCAGGGTTCAACCCTCGCCCGCGTCGTCGGCAGCGGTGGGCTCGGTCGAGCGACGTCGGTCTGCGTAGGCAGACTTGGCGTCGGCCAGGTTGCGTTCCAGGTCGGCGCGGGCCCGCTGCGCCGCCTCGCGGCCCACTTCCACCGCATCGCGCACGGCGTCGGCGCGCGTGCCAACGGCATCGCGGGCGCGCTCTTTCACCCGCCCCACGCGCTCGGTAAGGTCCTCGCCCATATCTTCGGCGAATTCCCGGGCGCGCTTGCTCGCGCGACGCGCACCCTGCTGCAACCGCTCGCGCGTTTCGCGGCCACTCGCCGGCGCGAGGAGCAGAGCCGCCCCCGCGCCGATCGCGAGCCCCAACAGCAGCATGCCGAGGCCGCTGTCGCGACCCCGATCCACCACGACCACGCGGTCGTCGTCGTACGCATCACGGGACATCGGTACCTCCAAGACAGTGTGGGGTGGTGGGCTGAACCGATCAGTTGCGGGTTCCGGGTTCTTGGTCGTGGGTCGTGGGTAAACCCAGAACACGCGACCTAGAACTCGACACCCACGACTGATCGGTTAGAGTCCACTTCACCAGCTGAAGTTCCGCGTCCAGCTCAGTCCGACAGGTCCGCGTCGTCCGGCGCCGCCACAATGGTGGACGCGCCGGTCGGGAGCGGACGGTGCTGCACGGGCGCGTGCACGAACTGCTCCACGAACTTCCGCGTGCCGGCCATGCCGAGCTGCGTGAAGAGGAACGTAAACTTGGCGTCGTAGGCGGCGCCGAGCTTGGCGCGGATCTCTTCGGGAAGCGCCCACAGACGCTTCTTGAAGGGGCCGATCGCCTTCTTGCGGGTCTTGTAGTAGAACTGCGCGTCGCTGTCAGTGGCCTTGCGCTCGTCCTTCGCATTCACGTCGAGCCACGCATAGATCTCGGCGAGCAGCTCCGCCGGGATGTGGTCGAACATGATGTTCTGGAAGTTCGTGGCCAGGTGAATCTCGGCCGTTTCGCGCTTGGGGAAGTTGTTGAAGGCGCCGTCGGGGAGCGTGGAGGCGCCATGCTGCACCGCGCCCGCCATGCTGTAGTCATCGCGCGCGAGCTTCGACAGCGTCTCGAGGGTATCGAGGTCGAGCGCCACATCGGCGATCGAGCCGTCGGCGAGCACCACGCCGCCGTGCGACGTGCCGGACTGCACCGAGATCTTCGACAGCCCCGCCATCCCCGGCGCCTGCGCGGCGAGGGTGCGGTTGAAGCCCTGCATGAACGCGTGCAGCTCTTCCGGCGTGGAATTCTCGGTGCCCACTTCGCCGATCTCGCCACCGATGGAGATGGTGACACCCTGCGGCTCGGCGGCGCGCACGAAGCGCGTGATGTCCACGCACACCTCGTAGTTGAGGCGCTGCTGCTCGTCGAGGTTGGGCTTGGAGAGGTCAACCAGCGTGGACGTGTCCACGTCGATGTTGTAGAAGCCGGCCGCGACCGCTTCGGTGACCAGCGCCTTCACCGCATTCACTTCGGTGACCGGATCGGCGGCGAACTTCTTGTGGTTGACCTGGAAGTGGTCACCCTGGATGAACACCGGGCCGCGGAACCCTTCGCGCAGCGCGGCGGCGAGCATCACCGACACGTACTCGGCCGGACGCTGCTCGGTGTAGGCAATCTCCGAGCGCGCGATTTCGAGAATGAACGCGCCGGCGTCCATCTGCTTGGCCGTGCGGAAAATCGCGCGGGCGGTGTCGTACGACATCGCGCGCACGTTGATCGCGGGCACCGTGAAGCCGGCGCACTTGCCCTGGCCGCGGGCGATGTAGAGGTCGTGGATCGAGGCGGCCCGCACGCCGACCGTCTGGCCGACTTCCCAGATCACCCAGCGCGCGAGATCGCGCTCGGCTTCGGTGGCGCCGAAAACGGCCTGGTGGACCAGCGCATCGAGCTGGCTGGTCGCCAGAGCCGCTTCGTTGTGGACCTGCACCTTGCCATCAGTGACACTGACGGCGCCGCCGAGCAGCAGCGCCGGGTTCATCGTCGATTCGGACATGTGGAGTCTGGGGAGGCCGCCCGCAGACCATGCCGGGCGTGTCAGAAGGCGCCGGCGCCAACCTCGTCCGGGCGTGGTGAATCATCCCCGGAAAGTTCCCACTCTGACGAGGGCTGCGGCAAGGGCGCCGAGGCCGGCTGGGGCCGGCGGTTCGGGGCCGGTGCCGTCGTCTGGCGCGCGCCCGAACGGCCGGCCGCGCGGCC
>JAIEMN010000060.1 GCA_019752115.1 Gemmatimonadaceae bacterium | reverse complement strand
CACACCGCCCCTGAGCCAGCAGACCAACGGAAGGAGGGGCGGAGACGCTAGGGCTTACCCCCCACATCCTGTCGCATTTTCAGTTGCCAGGACGTGTCGCGTTTTCGGTTGCCATTGACACAAGCAGCTCGTAGATCCCAAGGCGACCTCGATAGCCTGTTCCGCGACACTCCGCACAGCCAATCCCTCTCAGATAGTGGGGAGGCCACGCGCCATGCGCGATGTTCACTGCGGACATCGTGGCCGACGCGGGGCTTGCGCAGCTGGGACAATTCCGGCGCACCAAGCGTTGCGCGAGTACCGCGTCCAGTGTCGCGGCCACCAAGTAGGCAGGTACACCCAGGTCGGTTAGACGAGGAATCGCAGTGAACGCGTCAATCGTGTGGAGTGTCGACAGTACGAGGTGTCCCGTCAACGCGGCTTGCACACTCAATCCGGCAGTCTCGGCGTCCCGCATCTCTCCGACCATGATCACATCAGGATCCTGGCGAAGCACCGTGCGGAGCGCCGAAGCGATAGTCACCCCCACGCTAGAACGCACCGGCACCTGAACGACACCCGGAAGCCGATACTCAATAGGATCCTCGAGGGTAATCACCTTCTCCCGTGAGAGATCTCGTTGATTCAAGGCCGCGTACAGCGTGGTGGTCTTTCCCGATCCGGTAGGGCCCGTCACAATCGTGAGGCCGTTCGGCTTGCGAAGCTGCGCCAAAAATTCGTCTTGGAGATCGTCAGGCATCCCAAGCCGACTCAGATCCCCAGGACGCCCCGCCGACTCGAGGAGTCGTAGGACCACGCTCTCCCCGTGCATCGTCGGAAGCGTCGAGACGCGGAGATCCAAGTCCCGGTTCTCAAGGCGCACTCGAATGCGACCATCCTGAGGGACTCGGTGTTCAGCGATATCCAGGTCGCCCAGCAACTTGATGCGAGAGACCACGGCGGCGTGCAGCTGCTCCGGCGGCGCCTCCCCCGCCTCCAGTGTTCCATCAACACGAAAACGAACGGCAGCGCCTCCGAGGCCAGCTTCGATATGGATGTCGGAGGCGCGTAGCTTCAGCGCCTTGGCGATCAGGCTACTGACGAACCGAATGACCGGAGGCTGTGAGGCGATGTCGCGAAGGTCTGCAGACTCGCCTTCGATGCTCGCGCCATCGTGCTCCCAATGTGACTCGAGCGGAATACACTCGAGCACCGACCGAACCGATTCCCAAGAGAGACGCTTGACCTCCAGGCGATGCCCAATCGCCTCTGAGAGTTCGGGTTGCGAATCCTCGAGATTGGCGTCCGGCGCGGCCAGCAACCAATACAGTCCGTCCTCCGAAATGGCCGGGCAAACGCGATGCGACCAGAGGTATCCGATCGCGGCCGTTGGGGGGAGAACGGCGGTGTACATAGCGTCGGCGCACGTCGGAGCGTTGCCGTCAGCTTCGCCCGTCGACGCCATCAAAACGGTCGCCAGATTTGATCGGCTCGCGGATGTCAGGTCAACCTCCATTCGGCTCCTCCCGTACGCACATCACGTCCTGGCGAGCGTGACGCTCTGGGACCAACTCATGACCCCTTCAGTCAGGGGTTATCCCAACATTTCAGCTCCGGAGGCACACCTACTAGTCAGAACTCGGCACCAGGCTTTCCTTATACGGCCCTAGCCGCCGACGAACCCATCTTGTGTTTGCTTTCTGCGTCTCGTCCCAGTCCTCTCGACAGGATCGCGCACACCGCACCAGCTTCATAATCGGGGAGGCGCCTCGGCTCCGCACGAGTGCGTCAGTCACATCCATATTTTCAGGTCGAAACCAGCGGTGCAGCCGCCATCTGCATTCGGAGATTGCGTGGAGATTACCTCGCCATTGGCATTGTATTGCACGCACATCATCTCTTTGCGCAATCTGATTGCCGCAGGCTCCGGAGCGGTCGACGCGTGGGTGCACGCCGCGAGCCCAAGCAACGACAGAATCGCCGTCAAGGCGCGATATCGACGAACTACCCGATCGGAGCTTTCCTGCTGCTCTCGCGCGAGGTGGAGTATGCCAGCGTCGCTGGCGGCTGTGCAGGAGGCGAACCGATTGTCGCAGAGAGCGTGAAGCATGAGATCCTCATGGTGGGGGGGGTAACCCACCATCGCTCTGGCTCAGGCTCAACCGTGACTACAATTTCGGAATGATATTTCACCATTCGGCACTGCCGTTCTCGTGAATGCACAAATTCCGATTCTTTGCCGGTGATGTATCCTCTCAAAGCCGCGGCGACGCCCGTCGGGATAGCTGGACCTGAGCCAGCCTCTGGCCGATCGCGATCACACCCACGGATGTTGCAATGATCGAAACCGATAAAGTCCCGAGCCGGGAGCAACTACAGGGAGCTGGCATCTTATTGGTGGCGACACTCCGTGCGTCGCCCAAGGTGCCACGACTCCCCGCGGCCGTACGCGAGATCGTCGGTGAGATGGTCAATCAGCTGCCGCCGCAGTCCGTAGCGATTTCCGCGCGCTCTCGTTTAGGACAGTGGATCGCTGCCGCCGCAGTTCTTGAATCGCAGGCGATCTGGAAGCCTACGTGGGACTTGTTGACGCTTCTCAGAGAGCGTGCCGATCGGCCGGATCAGCAGAGCCGCGCGGTCTACGCCTTCCTCGCGGCACGCATCGGTCGTGTCGCGCGAGTCGTTGGTAACATCGATGATGCCGAGTTGTGGTACGAGGAGGCTGACGCGCTCGCGAGTCGCCTTCCCGGCTCGATGCAGTGGGTTGATGCGAAGCCTCACGCGCTGCTCGGGCTATGCGTAATCAACGTCGGACGCGGTAACTATCCTCGAGCGGCACAGTTTGCGCAGAAGGTTATCCGCGGGGCGAAATCGGACACTTACCGCATTCAGGCCTATTTGGTGTCCGCCCTAATTGCGCGCAAACAGGGTCATCCGCATACGGCCCTGGGGTTCTTGTGGCATGCCATCGACCTCCTGCCGGCCACGGACAGCCGTCGGACGGACGTATTGATCACGATGGCAGAGACGGCGGCAGACCTTGGCCAGCCTGAAGCCGCCGTCCGCGCGCGACTGGCCGCGCTGGCGCGCGCCCGCACGCCGAGACTCGCGGCCGCGGCACTTGGCGGATTGCTCACGCTATCGGCCGAGATGACCGGCGAACGGGAAGAATGGTTTGTTCGGTGCCTCGCGCAGAGTGCTTGGGGACGCGCGCTCGCAGAGCGGCTCGATCGCCCTGCATCGCGTGGACTGCTACTCAGCGCAACGAAGTCTTGGCTTGTCGATGCATCGCATTACGGATTGTCCCCCGATGACCAGATCCTCATGTATCTCGGCGCGGTTCGGCTTGCGCTGACCATATCCGAGAACGTAGTGCTCGCTGAGGCGGACTGGATCGAAGCTGCCCTTCGACAGATCGAGGAGCTAGCCAGGCGACATGCGTTCAACGAACGGCTTTTCGAGCACGACGCGCTGCGGAAGCGCCTTGACGAGCGGCGTGCAATCGCGGAGTCGGCCCGCAGGAGTGATGACGCGCGTACGGAGGCGCCGACGGCCATCGCGAGCCCCCTTGGCGAGCCGACACGGATTTTCGTGAGGAAATCGAACGTCGTTCGCCGCAGCTCCGCTGCGGCTACGCGACTGGCCTCTGAGACGTTTCGCGTGGCACTCGATCGGCGCGCGCTTCTGCGGTAGCCAACGGCAATGCCTCTCAAAATAGCTCCGCCGCTCATTGGCAGTGCCTCGACTCGGTGTCCAATTCGCTCCGCGGTTGGCCCCGCGATGCCTGACACCATCGTGGCCTTCCGCTTGACGGCCCTCGTGCAGAGTGGACTTCAAGAGTCGCTCCGCGGATCGATTCCGATTCATTACACCGCAGTGCGTTCGGAATGCGAGGTTCTGCTCCAACAGCACCGTGCCGTCGCCTTGATCATCCAAGTGCCTAGTATGCGAGCTTCTGCCGAGCTACTTGAACTGCTTGAGCTTCGAAGTCATTACCCGTTCGTGTCAGTTACGGGCATTTTCCACGATGCAGATTCTGACCTGAGTGCGGTCGCGCGCCTAGGGTCCGCTGGAATACTGGACATGATCCCGGCTGAAGCGATTCGGCAGTCGGACTTCGTTCGTTCGATCCTCTCCCGAGGGCATATTGAATCCCTCGTATCAAGAATCTGGCGCCTTTCGGAGCTCACCGTGGATGACCTCGTGGCCACGGTCCTGAGGCCGGCGGTCGGCATGGCACACAGCCCCATCTCGCTGCCGCGACTGGCGGCCGCGAAGCATATGCACGAACGGTCCCTTAGGAAGTATTGCGCCACGCACGGCTTGGCATCCCCGCAGTGGATCATCGGGTGGGCGCGCACCCTTGTCATCGCGTACTACCTGGAAGAGCACGGCCGCTCGGTTCAGAGTATTGCGACTTTGCTCGGATTCTCCTCGCCCTCGCTGCTTACTAATCATCTTCGCCGGTATACCGGGATGACCGCGCGTGAACTTCGAGAAGGAACTCCGCTCGATACTGTAGCGCGAAAGCTTGAGGAGGCGCTCATGCCGACGCGAGGGTTCGCCGACCTAACTTGAGGCCAGATCGGATGCGAAACGCTCCACCCGATTTTGGCGGGTTCGAGCGCCAGTGCGAATGCCCCGCGTTGGCGGAGCTTCTGCCAACACTTCCGGGCAAGACCTCCTCTACTTGAGAGGTCCTCAGACCTTCACACGTCGCTTGGCAAGAGAAGTTCCAATATTTTGGTGGTCCGGATCTAAACCGGCCTCGACTGCGAATTTTGAGCCGCGGATTCGCTGTGAGATCCTTCGGCTCTCGGCCGAGTGGTCGATGATAGTCGCGCTCTCGCCGCAGCATGTCCAACTCTTTGCGAGAGCGCTCGTGGCTTTCCGCTGTTGGCGGATCAATTCGCCGTTCGCTCGCGATCTGCAGATGGCCGGCCTATCCAGCGCGCGAGTCGCCTGCTCCGGATCCCTCGCCGGGTCCTCTTCGGCCTACTGGCGCCGCGCCTCAAGCCAGAGAACTAATTCCTCTGCAAGGCGGAGCCACGACCCGCCGGACGGCCAAAGGGTCAGCGCCGCCCAAGGAACCTCGCTCGCGCCGACAACCAGCGCCTCGTCCCACTCGGCCTTCAGGTCATCCGCGAATTCCAGCATCCCCGTGTCAGCCAGCACGTGCTCCACGT
The DNA here is from genome assembly GCA_019752115.1 of Gemmatimonadaceae bacterium. Lineage (NCBI taxonomy): Bacteria > Pseudomonadati > Gemmatimonadota > Gemmatimonadia > Gemmatimonadales > Gemmatimonadaceae > Gemmatimonadaceae bacterium. The sequence continues at coordinate 6,377 of JAIEMN010000060.1, read as the reverse complement.
CGTTCGCGTCCAATCTCGGCGTCCCCAACAGCCCGACCCACACGGGCAAGAGTCGACGGGCGAGATCGGCCGTCGTTGGCTGGGCCACGAATGCGGCCCATACGCCGGGTTCCGGGTTAGGAGCAAAGGAGGAGCGGGCACTGACCCAGTCCCACAAGTCCTCCACGCCCATCAGCTTAAATCGCCGTTTGGTCGGGCGAGTTCGCGGGTGCATTCGGGCGAGGACCCCGTACAGCTCCAACCAACGCTCGGCAGGGCGAAGGGCGCGGAGGGGCACCGGGCCCCTCGCACCCGTCGCGCCGGGCGACGTCGAGGACGCCGACGTCAGATCACGACTTTGGGCGCGTTGTGTCGACCGGGAGTCATCGTGCGCTCCTCGACCTTGTCCGGCTGTATCGTGGAGCGCTTTTCGCCTAGTAAGCCGTCGTAGCGCACGCCGGAACCGACGGCGTGCGCGATCGCGAGATTGCCCGAAGAACTGACGGTCGGCCCCGGGCGGCCAGCGTTCCTCGTCCAGCCATCGGCACACCGCCTCGGCATATGCGAAACCATCGAGCGCTTCGATCACCCGATCAACGGCCGGATCGCTCATTGAGAGCTCCGGGTGTCGCGCGGTGCAATCGCGAGCGACGCCAATGGCGAGCTCCTCAAGGCGCCGGCAAACGGTATCAGTCGCGAAAGCGTGCCGGACGATCGCTGACGGGGACGGAGGACCGTCTACCAATTCGAATGTAGGTGACATGGTCGACCGTACGTCACAGTCATAGCCCAGAGCAAGAATGGGGTGATTGCGCACGATCTGCGCAGATTACCCCCATATCACTGGCGGTCTCAATCACACTTTTTTTGACGCGAGCGCCGGTTAGCACTAAGCGCTGTGCGGCTAATGCGATAGCACGTGTCGAGCGATCGAGAAAGCGACGTCGAAAACGCTTGATTTCGGTATCTTCGTGATGCGGACTGCGAAAATACCAAAGGAAGTGCGATAACTCCGTCGACTGCATCCGCCGCGGCGGCGTTGAGCACGCGCTCCAGCCGAACCATGGGCGCAGGTTGCCGGCGATGCGGCGGTCGGTCCCGGATCCCTCACCGGCTGACGGTCAGGGATCTGGGACAGCGGCGGGCCAGGTCTGCAGGGTAGCCTTGGAAAGTGCCCGGCAACCCGTGTACGATAGACTCGAACGCGACCGAAGCGGAGAAGGACCATCCCCATACGTCAGTGTATGAACTCCCCTCTAGCCGTCGGACGGTGAGGGATCCGTGTCGATTAACGCCGGTCGACGTTGGCCTCGCGAATTCAGTCTGCCTAGCGACGACGGCGCATCGACTTGCCGCAGGCATCAGCCCCGGCCAACACGATTTCGCCGTAGGCCTTCCGATCGAACATCATGAGCGGGACCGCACCCGCGTAGTGAGCCCTGCAGGCCACATCGGAATTCCCGAACTCACTCGCGACCTGTGCGAGGTTCATCCGCGCCAGCCCCTCGGAGAGCGAGTCACCGAGCTGCCGAAAGACCTCGGCAGCAGCTGTTGCATCGGCAAGTGCGCCCTTCTCGTCTGCAAACTTGGCGCGAACTTGCGAACGCTGCATGAGCAGACGCGCTTCCGCACGTCGCATACGAGATGCATTCGCCGTATCGAGAGCCACTTGGAAAGAGCGCTCCGCCTCGGATTTGTTACCTACTTGCGCGAACTCAATAGCCATCAAACCGAGCGTAAGTGCGATGTTGTACGGATCTCCGGAGAAGCGGTATATCGCCGTCTCGAGCGTATCGCGTCGGGCCGCGGCGCTCCACAGCTTCCCATTGATCAGCACGTTTGAGATGCTGCCGTACCCGCGGCTCGGTTGGAATTGTACCTCTGCCATCAATGCCCGAGCAGCCGGCAAGCCTGAGGGCTTCCCCGCAAGCAGTCGTGCACGAAACGCCATTCCCATCCCGCGGTCGACGTCGGACATCTTCAGCGGCGCTAACTGTGCATACTTTAGTGCTGAATCAGCGAGTGCCAACTCGTCGTAGAGCTGCGCCATACTGAAATACAGCACGCCGCTGTCTCGGGGGGACGACTCCAGTACCGAGTCAAGCGCCAATCGGTAATGACGAAGCGCCTCGATGGAACTACCTGCGAGTCGTCCATCAGAAATCCGGGACGCGCTGTCGGAGTGGGCCGTGAGATACTCCGAGCGTTCCGAGTAGCGCCCATCGCAGTTGAGGTAGAGATCCCGACGTTTGTCGTCGTCCTTCAGCGGAGCCGTCGTCACCGCAAAGGTGAGTTGCCCTCCACGGCACCGCTGTTCCACCACAAACCAGGTCCACAGGGAGTCGCTCGACCTGAGGACACCCGCGCCCTGTTTGAACGCGGCGAATACTCCCGAACCGTTCGCTACGATCTGTTCGACCGTTGCTCCTAAGGGGGCCTCACTGCGCAAACGAGCCGATTCGGTGGTATAACGCTGATCGTAGCTCCTTCCGGAGGCATCACGCGCCACGCCAACCCGGCGCCCTAGGCTGTCGTAAGCGACCAACCCGGCAGGCGAACTCACGCCCATTTGAATCGACGTGCGCTGGGTCCCAATCCAGAGCCGACGCCCATCCCACGCGAGGTTCGCGGCCGACGTCAGCGCCAACAGGGAGTCGGTAAACACCTTTCCGCGCCCCGCCGCGTCTATTCGCAGAATACCCCCCACCCCACCGACCCCTCCTTCTACACCGTCCGGGCTATCATCCTCGAAGCCGCCATTGAGTGAGATGAAGATCGATCGCCCCACCTCCAGCGCCCCCATGAACTCCTTCGCATGGCGTCCTGAGAAGCCATATGCCGTCAAAGGTGGAATCACGATGGGAGCTGCCGGAGCGCTCGCCGAAAGCTGAAGTGACCAGCGCTTGCAAAAGCCGATTTCAGCGGTGGTGGGTGTGCACCGGAGTACGCGTCCACTCGGCAATCGGTGCCGAGCTGTCAGCAAATCACTTCGGCGCGGTGTGTTGCCCCAAGTGGACTGCGATGCCGATGCCGTGAGTGACGGAAGGTGGACCTTCATCACCACGTTCGCTTCGTTGTGGTCACCGAACGAGAACAGCGCCGTATCGCCTCGAAACTCGACTAAACGGTGCGGTGAAACGGATTGGCTTGCCAAGCGGGCAGGCGCCACGGCGACTACGCCGGCGAGTAGCGATAGCAGCATGTTTCGAGCGACGGCGAACACAATTCGAACCTGGTCGGATATGAACACGCGATGTAAGAGCTGGGGCGAAGCAGTGCGCGCCACCCGGCGAAGTACCGCCAAGTGGCGCGTGTGGTCAGCGTGGGACCGCTGTGACAGAGACGCGGTACGTGTTGGTAGATCCGACGCGACTGAACCAGTTGCCGGATGCCGCAAATCGAATGACTCCACCCGACACGAGCGTGTAAGACGAACGAGTTTCGCTATTCTTGGCCTGATCGTTCGAAAGAATGGTCAGGTATCCATCCGGCCGACCATCGACCGTCATGGTGGTTCGCTCGGGCCACAGGAAGAATGAACCGTCGCTCTCTCCTACATCGACACGGATAGTGAAGTTCAACACCGCACCGTTGCGGAACGCTCGAGTGTCGATAAGAACGTGGTCCCAGGCCTGTCGGCCATTCCCTGCGGCCGTGAGCGTTCCATCGAAACTCGCACTTTGTGCCGAGGGCGAGAGAACTACGGTAGGATGAGTTCCGGGCTGGGTCGCGACCGGCGCGGCGATGGATGACATCTTCGCCTGTACCGACGGCGGCACCGCGCAAGCCGTTAACGAGACGAGCGCGCACAGCGAAATGACTGCGCGACGTGCAGAGACTTTGTACATCGGTTTTTTTGATAGGGTGAACGGGTCGCCACTCGACACGAGTTGTGTGCGGCGACATTAACGCCTTCACCCGAACGATCCATTTCGACTTCGTCGGGGTGCGGCGCATTGGTCGTCCGAGTCCGCTCGACAGCGGCGACCGGACACAAGTCTTCAATTAGTTCGGCAGAAACTTCACGAAGCGCCAACCGTCGTCGTAGCGCCGAAAAAGCACGCGAGAACGACGCTGCCCAGTGTCCGGCGGAAAGGGAAGCACGCCACTGTATGGCGTGCGTGAGACTCTTGCGGTGATGTCCGCTGTTGCTTCAGCGGATTCGTCGGGCTGCGAAATTCCGTCGACGGAAGCCAACGATGCACGGAGAACCCGAAAGTGCAGGTTATAGAAGCGCAACGTGGTATCGAACTTCTCACCGCGCGCCAAATCAAGCTTCGCAGTACGACGACCCCACTCCGGGAGCGCGAGGATTGAAGGATTGCCGTTGATCAAACAAAACGGCCGAAGAAAATTTCCCGCGTCTTCGACCCGCACCAAGCCCTGCTTCTCCAGCACACGGTAGACACCGATCTCACCAGTGTGAGAAAGTGCACCACATGGCAGCGAGAGCTTCTTGGGCAAGAATGCATGCTCCCATCCCTCGAACAGTGAATCGCTCGATAGCAGCCTACGGGCGGTATCGCGCGACAGCGTCTTGGAATTCGTGCCGTCGCTGCATGCGAGCGGGCAGATGATCAGGAGTATGCCCAAAGCAACTCCGAGTAAACTTCGTAGCACTGGTGTTCGACTCCGAATGCGGCCGGCGGTGAGACTACACGTCTCGACGCCGACCAAACCACACTGGTTGGGAAATCACTCGATCTTTGCCGGTACACGCAATCACGCCGATGTGCGAGCAGATGAGAGCGTACCGTAGCGGTGGAACGCATCCGGCGCATTCGCCGAACGCGGGCGGAAATTACGCGACGGAAATCAATGGGCAAGTATGCAGGCAGACCGAAAACATGAAGCCAGTCTTCATGTTTTTGAGCTTCGTCGTCGGTCGGTTGATTGCACCTTGGCGTTGTTCTTCATCGCGGCGACTGTCGTTAACGGGGACGATGCGCCTCGGATCCCTCGCCGATGCGAGGTGAGGGATCCGAGGCAACATGCGCTTACTGCCGGAACAACTGCGGGGAAAGACGTTATCAAGTGCGTCGTACGCAGGAGTGTACGTGCCCATCACGACAGCTCATCGACTGCATGCCAGGACAATCCTCGCACTCTTCGTTCGGCTGGTAGCCAGCACCGCGACGACGGCTGGGCGCCCCGAATGCGAGGAGCCACGGCAGCGACGGTCGCGGCGATTCGGTGCCCGGCGTGTCGCTCTGAGCAAAGAAATTTTTGCTCACTCTTCCTCCCGGCGGCGCTTCGTGATGTACCAGTCAGGCGTGTCATCGGCGTTATCGCGACGTGGCACGTCGCCCACCTTTGCGTTCTCGGGGATGCGCCACGCGTTTACGACCTTCTCGGCGCCAGGGATGCGCCCCGCCTTGCAGTACTCGCGAACGGTGTACGGGCTCTTCCCCCAACGACGACCGAACTCTTCCGGCGAGACCATGCGCGGCGCACCGCCGCCGTCGGTCGTGGAGACCGTCACTCCAGCACCAGCCTTCATAGCATCCTCACTGCTTCTCGTGATGTCGCGAGCCACCATGGCTGGCGATCACGCGGGCAGTGAGGACCCCCCCGAAATCATTCACAAGCCCTGATCGGCGGCCTGTCGTCGCGCTCCGTTACGGTGACCGTCACCGCGACAGCTGGGCTGGCCGATCGGCCGCCGGGTACCCGGAACATCCACTGCACCTTGGGACAGACGATGGCACCTCGCAAGCGCACCCGCCTCGGCGGCCCTGCCTTTTCGCTCTCGAAGTGTGCGACCCTCGACGAAGTCGCGTGGCATTGGGCCTGGCGCCGTGGTATCGCCATTGAGACTATCGCCGGAGCCCAACGGGAGCTCGAGCTCCGCATCCATCGGATGTCGGTGCGGGAGCGCGCGTACTTCGAGCAGTGGCGCCGAGTCGTACGGCGATGGGTGGCCATGGGGCGGACGAATCCGCGGGCAGGCCTACTCCCCCGGGGGTACTGGGTCGACTGGCTCGCCAACCGCGGTCTGTCGCAGGGCGATGTCATCGACGAGGATACGCGGGTCGAGCTCCTGGGGGAGCTCAAACACAGCGCCGCTATATATTCCACTGGAGGAATCCACATTCATCGCCAGCTTTGGCGACCTGCGACGCCGGTCGGGCTTCGCGGCTTCGCCCTCGCGCTGATCACGGAGCGCAGCGGTACCCGCGTGGACATCGTGGCGACTCGTGAGCGGCCGGCGCTCCTTGAGCGCATGCGAGAGCGGATGCGTGAGCGGCGTCAGAAGAACCCGGCCATGGTCGCGGACAACAATCGCAAGCAGCGGGATCGGGCTCGGCGAGCCAAATCGGACCTCGGTGGACACCCAAATCCGGCCACCAGTGGACACCTGAAAACCGGCCACCACAGGCGAGCTGAGGCGTAGCCCA
>JAIEMN010000059.1 GCA_019752115.1 Gemmatimonadaceae bacterium | reverse complement strand
TACCTCAAGGAAACCGTGCGCCAGGGCAACGGCCTGGACGAGGACCGCAACCTCACGCGCGAGGCCATGCAGCGCGGCTGGGACTGCCTGGGCCGTTTTGCCGAGCGCCTGGCCGGTTTCAAGAAATTCCAGGTGCGCGCCGTCGCCACCCAGACCCTGCGCGAGGCACGCAACCGCGAAGAGTTCCTGGGCCGCGCACAGCAGATCCTGGGCTTTCCCATCGAGGTCATCTCCGGCCGCGAGGAAGCGCGCCTGATCTACCAGGGCGTGTCCCACCTGCTGCCGCAGAGCGACGAGCGCCGCCTGGTGGTGGACATCGGCGGACGCTCCACCGAACTCATCCTGGGCCAGGGCTACCGCCCGCGCTTCATGGATTCCTACCGCGTAGGCAGTGTGGCCTGGTCCATGCGTTACTTCCCCGAAGGCATCTTCAGCACCGCCGCCTTCGACACCGCCGAGATCGCGGCCCAGGCCGTGCTCGAGGAAGCCCTCAACAGCTGCCGCCCGCAGGACTGGGACACGGCCTACGGCTCCTCGGGCACCGTGGGCGCCGTGGGCGACGTGCTGCAGGTCGCGGGCTGGCCGGCCGGCCTGATCACCCGCGAAGGCCTGGACTGGCTGCTCGACCGCCTGCTCAAGGCCGGCAGCGCCGAGCGCCTGCGCCTCGAGGGCATGAAGGACGACCGCCGGGCCGTGATCGGCGGCGGCGTCAGCGTGTTGCGTGCGGTTTTCTCCCTGCTGGAGATCGAGGAGATGCATGTGTCGCAGGGTGCGCTGCGCCATGGCGCCCTCTTCGACCTGCTGGACCGCGAACACGAGCAGAGCGACCCGCGCAGCACCAGCGTGCAGCGCCTGGCGCGCAACTTCGGCGTGGACCCGGCCCAGGCCCGGCGCGTGAGCCAGGTCGCCGAGACCCTGCTGCAGCAACTGGCGCACGGCCACAACCTGCCCGAGCTGGAGCGCCACCTGCGCAAGCTCGGCTGGGCCGCGCAGCTGCATGAGATCGGCAGCGCCATCTCGCACAGCGACTACCACAAGCACGGCGCCTACATCCTGGACAACGCCGACGCCGCCGGCTTCACCATGAACGAACTCCACCGCCTGGGCCAGCTCGTGCTGGGCCACCGCGGCAAGCTGCGCAAGCTCGATCTCGAGCTCGACGACGCGGCCTTCACCCTGCAGCTGCTGGCCCTGCGCCTGGCCGTCGTGCTCTGCCATGCCCGACGCGACCCCGACCTGCAGGGCCTGCAGATGGCGTGGGACGGCGGCACCGAAGTCCAGCTGCGCCACCCCGCCACCTGGGGCGCGAGCTACCCGCAGTCGGCCTGGCTGCTGCAGGAAGAAGTACAGGCCTGGCAGAAGACGGCCTGGGTGCTGCGCGTGAGCAGCGTGGGCTGAGCCGGCTTGGCTTAAATAAGCCAGCCGACTTTGCGGAGCGTCTGCACCAGACCCTCCGCGAACTGGCGATAACCCTGGGCATTGGCATGCACGGTGTCGGCCCGCAGCTCGGGCCGTGACAGCACATCGGCCCAGCCCTCGGCGTGCAGCGGCAGCTTGAGCTCCTCGGCCAGTTCGGCATAGAGCGGATGGTCCTTGAGGCTGCCCGTGCCCGCCGCCAGCAGCGACACCTGGGGCACCGCCACCAGCAGCACCTGCGCCCCACCGGCCTGCGCCGTGCGGCTGAGCTCGCGGATCGTGGCCTTGGCCGTGCCAGCGCTCATCTGCCGCAGGAAATCATTGCCGCCGATGCTCACGATCACCAGCCGCGGCTGATGCTCCTGCAGCAGCCCCGGCAAGCGCGCCAGCGCCTGGGCCGTGGTGTCGCCCGAAACCCCGCCGTTGACCACCTGCCAGCCCGTGAGCGACTGCAGCACGGTGGGATAGGCCGTGTCCGGCGTGGCGCCCACGCCCGAGGTCAGGGAATCGCCGAGAGCCAGCACGGTGCTGCCCGCGGGCAGCGCCTGAGCCTGGGGCGCCCTTTTGCCGCAGGCAGCCAGCAAGGTGCTGACAGCCAGGGCAGCGAGCAGATGACGGCGGGACAAGAAAGAGCGCAGAGGAGAAGAAGTCATGGAGAAAGTCATGATGAATAAGGCAACGCTGCAATCTGGTAAGGGCGCATGTCGCTATGACTCAGCTGCACACCACGGGCGGGGAAACGCCGGCACACGGTCAGCGCCGCCGGGTCCCTGAGACCACCCAGGCCAGCGCCCCAGCCAGCAGCAAGGCGGCCAGGGCCGCAAGGGCGTAGCCCAGCACACTCTGCTGATGGTAATTGACCAGACCATCGAAGTAGTGGCCTTGTTCGTTGTAAGGCAGGCCGGCGCGCTGCCAGGCCACCACGGCCAGGACACAGCCCAGGACCCCACACAAAGCCGACAGACCCCTACAGATCATGAACAGCGCAGACCGCCTCATGCCGCCTGGCCCCCCAGCCAACAGCGCTGCGTCACCAGAACGTCCCTAGGTCTCATACGAGGTCAGCATGACATCGGCCGCCTGCTCCCTGAGCGGGATGAGCGCCTGGTAGGCCTCGGACCTGAACCACCCGTCGGCCGCAGCAAGGTTGGGGAAACGTATGACCACGATGTCTGCATGCGGGTTGACGCCGGCCAGGGCCGCCCGCTGCCGGCCCCGAAACACCAGCTCGGCACCCCAGGGCTGCAAGGTGCCGGGCACCTGGTCCCGGTACGCGACCCATTTCAGGGGGTCTTTAACGGTGATCTGTCCAACGACGTAGGCGTGAGTCATGACGGGGATTTCCGGAATGCTATTAATAAAACGAGGTCGCGGTTCACAGAGAGCGGAAGCTGTGCTGCTATGCGTCCATCCTGCTATGCCATGCTGACGCCCGAGTTCAGTAGGCCGCCCGCCGGCGTCTGAAGTGAGCACTTTATGGGTTATGGCGTTGCAACGATTTGTTAGGCCGCCGGAATCTGGACTAGCAGACTTTCGATGTGCTCGGCGGTTCGTTCCGCCAACTTTGCAGTGGCAAGCGCCTGCTCCATTCCCACTTCGTCTATGACAGTCGCACCGAACAGACTATTGGACTGTGACTCCAGTTCGGCGACCAGCGCCGACGCTTTGGCAATGACCCTCTTCCATGTGGCTTCTTCATCACTCCCCGAATGCGCGCGGGACAAAGCCTCCCTATACCGTCCAAGCTGTAACTCCAGCTTTAGATGAGTATTTAAAAGAGTCAGCTGGAGTTGTCCAATCTTCTGCGCACCTTCGATTTTTTTGAACGTCTCTCGGCACGAATTCCGAGATAAAGCGCCCAAAGTGAGATTACTGCAGCCAACAAGGATAGCCAGTCGGAGGTTTCCATGCATTCAAGCACCGTGGTTTGGTCAAAAGTCTAATGCTGGAGATGAGTGGGATCCGTAAGTGATCATCTCGATTAATTCGCTAGATTGTGTCTCCGTCATCTCGCCTTCTTGTCGGGTAAATTCTTGCATGCAAAGCACATCCACGAATCCCCCCAGTCCTGGAGCCGCACAAGCTTTCCTGACATGTCGTAGCAGTGTTGACAAAACGGGCCCTCTTTGCTGTTTCCCTCCATTAGCCAGTACGAGGCACCATCAAAAGTGAGTTGCCCTTTAGTTCGTAAAGCTTCCTCAAGACTCTTAACCTTCTCACGCAGCCCGAAGTTCTCTTCCTGTAGCGCGATTGCCCCCTCTCGGAGAGCCATGATTTGTTCTTGTGCTTCGACAGTAGCGCCCTTCTTTAGCAATTCGACGATGTCTTTGTAGGACGGTAACGCCATCAGATGCACCTCCTCAATCTAATTTGATGTGGACCGCAAAAGTGCGGAATAACATGGACGGATATTCATCCTGTCGCCTCCCTTGCTGCAAGCTAAGTGCCTGTTTTGATTGAAGAATTCGGCTCACTATAGCGCACAGCCACACACATAACAAACCGGCAAAGCCAGCCGTGTATCGGCACCCGGACGCTGCGACAGCCACTGCGTACCAGCCTGCGCTGTCGTTCAAACCCGCCGCAGCAAAGCCTGCCCCGCCCTCACCTCCGCGCCGGTCGTCAGCCCTTCCACGATCTCCACGCCCTTCGGCGCCAACACAACGATGGTCGAGCCGTGTTCGAACCAGCCCATCTCCTGCCCGCGCTTGAGCGGCGCATCACAGGCGATCACCTGCTCGCCCCGGTAGTCGTGGTGCAGGTTCAGGCCCAGGAAGTGCAGGCGCACGCTGGCCACGAGGATGGCGCCCACGGGCACCAGAGTCAGCGCCTGGCCTGAGGGCAGAACCGCCTCGATCACGGCGCGGTCATTGCGGCAATAGAGGCTGGGCACGCGCTTGAGCGCGATGGGATTGACGTTCCACATATCGCCCTGGATGTGCGTGACACGGCGCACCGTGCAGTCGGTGGGCGCGTGGAAGCGGTGGTACATGCTGGCGCGCAGGCGCAGGGTCACATAAGTGCCACCCTCGTGCTGCGCCGCCAGCTCCGCACTGCCCAGCAGCTGGGTGAGGCTGTAGGGCATGCCCTTGATCTGCAGCAGCTCGTCGCCTTCGATGCGGCCGTGGCCGCCAACGATGCCGTCGCTGGGGCTGCAGATGACTTGCGGTTCGGCGTCGAAAGGCCGCGCGCCGTCTTTGAGCTCGCGCACGAAGCAGTCGTGCAGGCTGTCGAATGTCTGCTTCTTCGCCTCACTCAGATCCAGCCCGCCGAAGAACTTGAAGAGTGCAATGGACACATCTCGTACCAGTGGCTGGCGCACCTTACTGAAGCGGCCCATGAAACGCGTGAGCGCCACGCGCGGCAGGCGGTTGGTGAGCACGAAGTTCAGGGCTTCCTGCTGGAGCATTCGGTCGAGGAATCTTCTGTTGGTCATATTGTTTTCACAAGGCTGTCAAATCATCTGAATACAAAGAGTCATCGTCATTTCACACACGACCATGACCTACGAACTTGCCTGGATTGCCGGCGCCGCCGGTGCCACCCTGCCCTGGCTCAAACGCCGGCTCGAACTCTCGCGGGCCAA
>JAIEMN010000058.1 GCA_019752115.1 Gemmatimonadaceae bacterium | reverse complement strand
CTGCGTATACGTACTGCGTATACGTACTGCGTATACGTACTGCGTATACGTACTGCGTATACGTACTGCGTATACGTGGGGCGTATACGTGGGGCGTATACGTGGGGCGTATACGTGGGGCGTATACGTGGGGCGTATACGAACTGCGGGAGGGGCGGTTAGTTGCGGCGGAGTAGGAGCCAGCTGAGTTGGGGGATGGTTGGGGTGGGGGGGGATTGTTGTTGGGTGATGAGATTGGTCCAGATGCCGGTGGGGAGGGGGTAGGCGATTGGCGCCAGGCCGGCGTTGAAAATGGCGAGGACCTCGCCCTGCCCGGCTTCGCCGCGGTACCAGGCGATGACGTTGCCGCTGCTGCTGGCGATGCGAAGTGCGGGGGAGGTTAGTGCGGGGGTGTTCGCGCGCACGGCGGCGAGCTGCGTGTAGTGCGCGCGCATGGTGGCGCTGCACTGGTCCCATTGCACGGGGTAGCGATTCTCGTTCATGGCGCCGGTGAAGGCGCATTCGTCGCCCTGAAACGTGAGGGGGACGCCCGGGAGGGCGAAGAGCATCGCGGTGGCGAGCTGTTGGCGGGCGAGGACATCGCTCGCGGGGGTCGTGCCGAGGGGGCCGGCGCCGAGTTTGGTGAGGAGGCGCGGGGTGTCGTGGGTGGCGATGACGTTGAACGCCATCGCGGTGGACGCCTCGGGGTACTCCATGAATACCAGCCCGAGATTGTCGGCGGCGTCGCTGCCGCTCATGATGCCCTTCACGAAGGGCTCCACGATGGATTGACCGACGGCGTAGTTCATGAGCGCGTCGTACTGATCGCCCTGCACCCACGACGGGGCGCGGTCCCAGATCTCCCCGACGACATAGGCGTCGCTCTTCACGCTCTTCGCGGTTTCACGCAACGCGCGCGCGAAGGCGGCGGCGTTCGGGAGTTCGTTGGGGACGTCCACGCGAATGCCGTCGAAGCCGAACTGCATCCAGGTGCGGGCGACCTGCATGAGGTAGTTCAACACCTCGGGATTGGCGGTGTTGAGCTTGGGCATCGCGCCGCTGCCCGCGAAGGTGGCGTAGTGCGCGGGGTTGCCGATCTGGATCTGCGCGGCGGGCACGGTGAAGGTGAACCAGTTCCATGAGGCACTGGTCGGCCCGTTCTTCACGGCGTCCTGAAAGCGCGGGAAGCCGAGCCCGACATGATTGGGCACGAAGTCGAACAGCACCTTCATGCTGCGCGCATGGGCCGCGTCGAGCAGCGTGCGCAGCGTGGCCTCGGTGCCGAAGCTCGGCTCGACCTGCAGGTAATCGTAGGTGTCGTAGCCGTGCGCACTCCCCGAGCTGAAGATCGGGTTGAGATACAGCATCGTCACGCCCAGGGCGCGCAGCGAATCGAGGCGCTGCGTGATGCCGGCGAGGTCACCGCCGAAGTACTCGTGGCAGCAGAGCTGGTCGGTGACCGGTGCGCCGCGCCACGGGCGCAGCTGCGGCACGGCCCACTGCGGCATGAATACGTGCTCATCGGTGCTCAGCGTGAGCGCGTCGTTCGAGGGATCGCCGTTCCAGAAGCGCTCGGGAAAGATCTGATAGCCGACGCTGCGTCCAACCCAGGCGACCGACTGGAAGACGCCGGTGGGCACGGTGAACGGGCCAAAGGTGCTGTCGCCCTTGGTAGTGGTGACGCGAATGCGATAGCTCGCGACGCCCACCGGCAGCGTGCCGCGCCAGACGTCCTGGCCGCGATAGCGGAACTGCGGCTGCATGGCGCCCGTGAGGCCATTCGCCTCGACGACCGCCGCCGTGACGCGCCCGGGAGTGGACCGGAAGCGGATGGAGAGTGCGCCGTTGGCGGCCGACAGGTGGGTGGCATTCTGCGGATCGTGCACGAAGGCGATCGGCAGCGTGTCCACGGGCACGGGTGGCGGCGGCGTGACCGAGGGCTGCTCCACAGCGCCCGCCGAGCACGCGGTGCAGGACAGCCAGAGCAGGAGCAGCGACAGACGGGGCGCAGGCATGAGGGAGAAGCTACTTTACGGTATGTCTGCTCCGCACGGCTCGACCGCTCCGTTTCCGCTTGGAATCGTTACCATCTCCGATCGCGCGTCGGCCGGGGTGTACGAGGACAAGTCCGGGCCGGCGATCGAAGCGGTGTATACGCGCTGGATCGCGACGCCGTGGGCGCCCGCCTACCGGCTGGTCCCCGATGAACAGCCGGCGATCGAGGCCGCACTGCGTGAGCTCGCCGACGCGCTGCGCTGCCCGCTCATCGTGACCACCGGCGGGACCGGACCGGCACCGCGCGATGTCACCCCCGAAGCCACAGTGGCCGTCTGCGACCGGCTGCTGCCTGGCTTTGGTGAGCAGATGCGCGCGGTGTCGGTGCGCACCGTGCCCACCGCGATTCTGTCGCGGCAGGTCGCCGGGTCGCGCGGCCAGTCGCTGATCATCAATCTCCCCGGCAAGCCGGCGGCGATTGAAGAGTGCCTGCGCGCCGTGTGGCCCGCGGTACCGTATTGCATCGAACTCCTCGGCGGCCCCAAGCTCGCGTTCACCGCCGAGGCTCCGCAGCATCACCGTCCGTCCTGACCTCTGCCGTCGTATGCCACTCGCTCCGGAACTCCTCAAGATCCTGGTGTGCCCCAAGTGCAAGGGCGCGCTCGAGTACCACACCACGGCCGCCGAGGCGCTGGTGTGTCGCACCGATCGCCTCGTGTATCGCGTGCAGGACGGCATTCCCGTGATGCTGATCGAAGACGCCACGCCGCTCGACGACCACGCGTATCCGGCGACCGCCTGAGATGAGCGACGCGCCGAACGCCGCGCATCGCGGCACCGAACCGTTCTGGCAGCCGGCGACGCGCGTCGTGCGCGCCGGTCTGCCCGACGCGGCTCCCGGCACACCGTATCTCCCGGGCCCCGTATTCGCGGCGCCGTATCACGCCCCGGGTGATCCGGCGGCGTCGCGCTTCACCTACGGCCGCTTCGATAATCCCACGTGGTCGGCGTACGAGAGTGCGCTCGCCGAGCTCGAGGGCGGGCCGTGCCAGCTCTACCCGAGCGGGATGGCCGCCACTGCCGCCGTGCTGGCAACACTGGCGACGCCGGGGAGCACGGTGATCATGCCGACCGAGAGCTACTACACCACGCGCGTGCTCGCGACGCAGGATTTCGCCGGCGCATGGTTCGCGCAGCAGAACCTGAAGGTGCTGCAGGCGCCCACGGCGGGCGATGCGCTCGCGCGGCTGCTCGATGCGCAGCCGGCCGGGTCGGTGTCGTTGCTCTGGTTGGAGTCGCCCACGAATCCGCAGCTTGATGTGTGCGATATCGCCGCCCTCGCCGAGCTCGCACACGCGAAGGGCGCACTAGTCGTGGTGGACAACACCACCGCCACGCCACTCCTGCAGCAGCCGCTCGCGCTTGGCGCCGATGTGTGCGTGGTCTCCGACACGAAGGCGATGACCGGGCACGCCGATCTGGTGCTCGGGCACGTGGCCGTCAAGAACCCGGCGCACGCCGAGGCGCTCCGCACGTGGCGCACGCGCATGGGCGTCATCCCCGGCCCCATGGAAGCGTGGCTCGCGCACCGCTCACTCGGCACCCTGCACGTGCGCCTGATGCAGCAGTGCCGCACGGCGATGGCGGTGGCGGAGTTCCTCGCCGATCACCCGAAGGTGACGGGCGTGCGCTATCCCGGGCTCCCGGACGATCCTGCGCATGCGATCGCGTCGAAGCAGATGTCGCACTACGGCTGCGTGATCAGCTTCGAGCTCGCGAGCGCGGAGGCCGCGGCGCGCTTCTTCGCCACCAGCGAACTGGTGTACGAGGCGACGAGCTTTGGCGGCTTGCACACGAGCGCCGAACGCCGCGCACGCTGGGGCGGCGATGTGGTGAGTGAGGGCTTCATCCGCATGAGTGTCGGGCTGGAAGATGCGCACGACTTGATGGCGGATCTCGCGCTGGCGCTGGCTGCGGCGTGAGCTGCTAGCCGGTCGTGCCTGCTCTGCGGAGGGGCGGAGCTGCGGAGGAACGAAGGGGCGCACCTCACCGTCTCCGTTGCTTCGCTCCTCCGCCCCTCCGCAGGTCAGGCACTACAACCTTTGAACTACTTCTGATGGTGACGAGATGGACAGACGCAACTTTGTAGGCGCGATGGGCGCGCTCGGGGCTGGGGTGATGCTGCGGCCGGCGGATGCGGTGGCGCACGAGGCGGATGATGCGCAGCCCGCGGCGCCGTTTGCGTTTGAGGAGGCCACGGTGGCCGATCTGCAGGCGCGTATGGAATCGGGCGCGCTTACGAGTCGGGCGCTGACGCAGGCGTATCTCACGCGCATTGCCGCCATCGACAAGGCTGGGCCCACGCTGCGCAGTGTGATCGAGGTCAATCCGGATGCGCTGGCGATTGCCGCCGAGCGCGATGCGGAGCGGAAGGCGGGGAAGGTCCGTGGGCCGCTGCACGGGATTCCGGTGCTGGTGAAGGACAACCTCGACACTGCCGACAAGATGCAGACCACGGCGGGGTCGCTCGCGCTGGTGGGGAAGCCGGCGCCCAAGGATGCGTTCGTGGTGGAGAAGCTGCGCGCGGCTGGCGCCGTGCTGATCGGCAAGACGAATCTCTCGGAGTGGGCGAACTTCCGCAGCACGCACTCGTCGAGCGGCTGGAGTGCGCGCGGTGGACAGGTGAAGCATGCGTATGTGCTCGATCGCAATCCGTGCGGCTCGAGCAGCGGGAGCGGCACGGCGATCGCCGCCAACCTCGCGACCGTCGGCATCGGTACCGAGACCGATGGCTCGATCATCTGCCCCAGTTCGATCGGGGGGATCGTGGGGCTCAAGCCCACGGTGGGGTTGGTGAGCCGCGCGGGGATCATTCCGATCTCGGCGTCGCAGGATACCGCCGGGCCGATGTGCCGCACGGTGCGTGATACGGCGCTCGTGCTGCAGGCCATTGCGGGGCGCGACCCGCGGGACAGCGCCACGCAGGCCGCACCGGCAGCGGTGCCCGACTACCTGAGCGGGCTCAAGCCCGACGCGCTCAAGGGCGCGCGCATCGGGGTGGCGCGCCATCTCGCCGGCTTCCACACCAAGGTAGACGCCGTGTTCGAGCAGGCGCTGGACGCGCTCAAGCGCGCCGGCGCGGTGCTCATCGATCCGGTGACGGTGCCGAATGTCGGGAAATACGACGAGGCCGAGAACATCGTGCTGCAGTACGAGTTCAAGGACGGGCTCAATGCCTATCTGGCGAGCCGCGGCGCGACCGCGGCTCACAAGTCGCTGGCCGCGTTGATCGCGTTCAACCGCAATGACGCGGCGCGCGAGATGCCGTGGTTCGGGCAGGAGATCTTCGAACAGTCGGAGGCGCGGGGACCGCTCACCGACCGCGCGTATGTGGAGGCGCTGGCGACCTGTCGGCGGCTGTCGCGCGCCGAGGGGCTCGATGCGCTCTTTGCGCAGCACAAGCTCGATGCCATCGTGGCCCCGTCGAACGGTCCGGCGTGGACGACCGATCTCGTGAACGGCGACCACTTCGGTGGTGGCAATACGTCGGTGGCGGCGGTGGCCGGGTATCCGTCGCTGACCGTCCCCATGGGGTACACGAGCGCGTTGCCGCTGGGGCTCAGCTTTACCGGGCTGGCCTGGACCGAGGCCAAGCTGCTGGCGTACGGGTACGCGTTCGAGCAGGCCACCAAGGCGCGCAAGGCGCCACGGTTCCTCCGGACGATCGGGTAGACGACATTTCGGGATGGCTGAAAAACCGCCCGTAGGGGCTGTCCTGAGTGTCGTGGGTGCCGTCGCCGTGGCGATCGGTACGTGGTTCTTTCTGCGCCGCGCGACCGATGTGGGGCTCGACCGGCTCGCGCGCATCGAACGCATGCAGAAAGTGTGCGTCGAGCGCTACGCGTACGCGCGCAACCGGCTTGATACGATGCGCGTGGATCGCTCGGCGTTGCCGGACACGATCGATGCGCGGTCGAAGGATCGGATCGATCGCTGCGGCGTCTTTCGCGTGGAAGGCGTGAAGGCCGAGCTGCCCAATGCGCGTGAGATGAGCGGCGATCCGATGCCGCGCGGTTTGCGCTGACCCTGACCGGCTTTCGACGATGAAAAAGGTGTGGATCGGCCTGGCCGTCACGCTCGGCGTGGCGCTCGTCGCCTTCTTTACGATCGTGCCGACGATCGTCGATCGCCGCATGAACACCGTGGTGAGCGACACGCCGCCCACGCTCTCCCCCAAGGGGTCAGCGCTGCATCGGCGCCTGTTCGTGGCCGATCTGCACGCCGATGAGCTGCTCTGGGGGCGTGACCCGCTCGCCAAGGCGAGCCACGGGCATGTGGATGTGCCACGGTTGCAAGAAGGGCATGTGGCGCTGCAGGTCTTCAGCGTGGTGACGAAGACCCCGCGCGGCATGAATTACGATCACAACACCGGCGAGACCGACAATATCGCCCTGCTGGCCTTGGCGCAGCGGTGGCCCAGTGCGACGCGCACGAGTTTGCTCGCGCGGGCGCGCTATCAGGCGGAGCGGTTGCAGGATGCCGTGCTGCGCTCGGGCGGCGCGCTCACGCTCATCACCTCGCGCGATTCGCTGGCCGCGTTCATCGAGCGCCGCAATGGAGATCCGGTGCAGGTGGGAGCGCTGCTGGCGATCGAAGGGCTGCACGCGCTCGATGGCACGCTCGAGAACGTGGACGTGCTGTACGCCAGCGGCTTTCGCATGATGGGGCTCGTGCACTTCTTCGACAATGAAGTCGCCGCGAGTGCGCATGGCGTGACCCACGGCGGCCTGACGCCGCTCGGGCGGCAGGTCGTGCAGCGCATGGAGCAGCAGGGTATTCTGGTGGATCTCGCGCACTCCAGCACGCAGGTCATTCAGGAGGTGCTGGCGATGGCCACGCGCCCCGTCGTGGTGTCGCACACCGGTGTCGCGGCGACGTGCCCCGGCCCGCGCAATCTCACCGACGACCAGTTGCGCGCCATCGCGGCGAATGGCGGTCTGATTGGCATCGGCTACTGGGATGGCGCGATCTGTGAACCGACGCTGGCGAACATCGTGAAGGCGATCCGCCACGCGGTGGCGATTGCCGGTGTGGATCATGTGGCCCTCGGTTCCGACTTCGACGGCGCCACCCGGACGCCGTTCGACACGCGTGGTGTGGGCGCCATTACCGATGCGCTGCTCACGGCCGGCCTGACGCAGGACGACGTCGCCAAGATCATGGGCGACAATACCCGCCGCTTCCTGCTGCAGTGGCTGCCGCCGGCCGCCGCGACGACCACGCCATGAATCGCGCCTGGGTCTGGCTGGTTGTGGCCGGCCTGCTCGAAGTGGTGTGGGCGATCGGCCTCAAGGCGAGCGATGGCTTTCGCAAACCTGCCATGGCGGCCGGGACGGTGGCCGCCATGATCGCGAGCTTCTACGGGTTGGCGCAGGCGCTGCGCACGTTGCCGGTGGGAACGGCGTACGCCGTGTGGACCGGCATCGGTGCGGTGGGTACCGCCGCGGTGGGGATGTGGCTGTACGGCGAATCGCGCGACGTGGGGCGGCTCGTGTCGATCGCGCTGATCGTGGCCGGCATCGTGGGGCTCAAGCTGTCGGCACGCGCATAATTAGCGCGCGGAGTATTGGCGCGGATCGTCGGCGCGTGTCGTCCATGCGCGGTTCATGAATCGCGAAAGTGTCAGCGACCGTTGACAC
The DNA here is from genome assembly GCA_019752115.1 of Gemmatimonadaceae bacterium. Lineage (NCBI taxonomy): Bacteria > Pseudomonadati > Gemmatimonadota > Gemmatimonadia > Gemmatimonadales > Gemmatimonadaceae > Gemmatimonadaceae bacterium. The sequence goes on along the minus strand of JAIEMN010000058.1, from coordinate 557 downwards.
TCGCGACTGTCAACGGCGCGTGACTGGCACCATTCCTGATTTGCGGGTATTGAAGCGCCATGCCGTACTTTGCTTCAATCATTCCCGTCCTGCGCGTCGCCGACCTGCCGCGCAGCCTCGCCTGGTATCGCGATCACCTCGGCTTCACCGCCGACGCCCTCCCCGCCGATGTCACGCCCGACGCGTGCATCCTGCGCCGCGACGGCACGGAGCTCATGCTCCGCCGCGTCGCCCCGGGTTCTCCGGTCACGCTCCGCACGTACGACTGGGACGTCTACATCCGTCTCAGCGGCGGTGAGCTGACGCAGCTCCTCGATCACGCACGTCGCAGCACGCCCCTCGTGCGCGGCCCGGAGATCATGCCCACGGGGCAGGTGGAGTTCGAGCTCGAAGACCCCGATGGCCATCGCGTGTGCGTGGCCGAGCAGCTGGCGGATACGCGTGGGTTTCCGCGCGCAGTCGCCTGATTCGTCGCGTCTTTAACTGATCACATCCAAGTTGAAATGAGAAAGGCCTTCCCCCGGCTGGTCGCGGCGTAGCACATCTGAGGTGCTCGC
>JAIEMN010000057.1 GCA_019752115.1 Gemmatimonadaceae bacterium | reverse complement strand
CGTCCCCGGCGCGCCCACGCCTGGCGCGCCCGGCGCCCCGGGCAACGGACAGCCGCCGGCGAATCCGCTGGCGGGGCTCAACCTTCCCGGCATCGGCGGCGCGGCCGGCGAGCCGAACCCGCGCCCGTACGCGCAGGTCGTCACGCCGCGCGCGAAGAGCAAGAAGGGCGTGTTCGATGTGCACCTCGTGGGCTCGCGGCTCTACTTCGAGATCCCGGGCACGCAGCTGGGCAAGGACTTCCTCATCACGCAGGTCCTCGCCGGCACCAACGCGCCGATCAATGGCAGCACCTACGGCCCCGAGAAGACGGTGCGGTGGGAGCGTCGCGAGAATCGCATCCTGCTCCGCGACATCTCGTACGTGAACATCGCGAGTGACACGACGCAGCAGTCGCGTGCCGCCATGGCGCTGATCGGCCTTTCGCCGATTCTCGCGTCGTTCAACGTGGAAGCGTACGGCAAGGACAGCGCGGCGGTCATTGAGGTGACGCGCATGTTCACCGGCGGCGTGCAGGAGTTCACCGCGCGCGGTCGCCGCGCCACGGTCGACGCGTCGCGCTCCTTCGTGGACAAGTTCAGCGCCTTCTCGCGCAACGTGAACGTCACGGCGGTGCAGACGTACACGCCGGTGGCGGGCGGCGGGCCGGCGATCCCGGGGCTCATCCTGGGTGGTGGCCCGCAGAGTGCCGTGACCGAGGCGTTCACGTACTCGATCGTGCGCCTGCCCGATGATCCGATGATGCCGCGCTTCTTCGATCGTCGCGTGGGCTACTTCGTCACGCCCAAGAGCGACTACGGCTCGAAGGAACAGCGCGTGGTCGAAACCGACTACATCAAGCGCTGGCGCCTCGAGTGCAGCGATCAGAAGGTCGGCAACCTCTGCGTGCCCAAGAAGCCCATCACGTACTATGTGGATCCGGCGACGCCGCAGTGGCTCAAGCCGTGGATCCGCAAGGCCATCGAGGAGTGGCAGCCCGCCTTTGAAGCCGCCGGCTTCTCCAAGGGCATCGTGGCTGCCGATGCGCCGGCGAATGACCCCGACTTCTCGGGCGAAGACGCGAGCGTGACGATGGTGCGCTGGCTCCCGAGCCCGGTTGCCAACGCCCAGGGCCCGAGCCTTGTGGATCCGCGCACCGGCGAAATTCTCGACGCCGACGTGCAGATGTACCACAACATCCTCGATCTGCAGCGTGACTGGTACTTCTCGCAGGTTGGTCATCTCGACGCGCGCGCGCAGAAGTTCCCGTTCCCCGACGAGCTGATGGGGCGCCTGATCGAATTCGTCGTGGCCCACGAAGTCGGCCACACGCTCGGCTTCCGGCACAACTTCAAGGGCAGCTCGATGTACCCGCTCGACTCCATCCGGAGCGCGAGCTGGGTGACCAAGATGGGGCACTCGCCCTCCATCATGGACTACGCGCGCTTCAACTACGTCGCGCAGCCCGAAGACAAGCTGCCGATCGAAACGCTGGTGCCGAAGGTTGGCCCGTACGACAAGTTCGCCACGATGTGGGGCTACTCGGTCATCCCCGGCGCCAAGCGCCCGGAAGATGAGCGCAAGCAGCTCGACAGCTGGGCGCGCATGCAGGACACCATTCCGTGGTACCGCTGGTCGGATGACGCGAGTGCCGGTCAGGCCGATCCGGGCGAGCAGACGGAAAGCGTGGGCGACGCCGACGCGGTGGGCGCCACGACGCTGGGCTTCAAGAACCTCGCGCGCATCATGAAGCTCGTGGAAGCGGCCGCCACGGTGGACAAGACGGCCGACTACGAACTGCTGCGCGACACGTACAACGGCGTCATCAACCAGTGGACGACGGAAGCCAACCACGTCGTGAAGATCCTGGGCGGTGAGAACCGGCAGGAGAAGTACGCGAGCCAGAGCGGCGCGGTGTGGACGCCGGTGTCCAGGAAGCGTCAGCAGGCGGCGATGAAGTTCCTGAACGATCAGGTCTTCGCCACGCCCACGTACCTCATCGACCTGCCGACGCTGCGCAAGCTCGAGTCGGACGGCAACATCGCGCGCATTGCCGGCGCGCAGGGGCGTGTGCTCAACAGCGTGCTGAACAACGGCCGCCTGCAGCGCATGGTGGAGCTGGAAGCCACCAGCAAGCCGGGTGAGGCGTACACCGCGGGCGAGATGCTCACGGACCTCCGCCGTGGTCTCTGGAGTGAACTCGGCAGCGGCGCGCCGATCAACGCGTATCGTCGCCGTCTGCAGAACGCGTATCTCGAGAACATCGCGACCAAGATCAAGCCGGCCGCGCCGAACGCGCAGGATGCGCAGCTGGCGGCGCTGTTCGGGCTCTCGGTCGCCCAGCCGCGCGACTTCCGCGGCCTGCTGAAGGACGAGATGCGGCAGCTCGATCGCGACCTCGCGGCGGCCGTCGGCAAGGCGAGCGACCGCGCCACGCGCGTCCATCTCCAGGATGCGCGCGATCAGATCAAGGCGATGCTGGATGTGACCAAGTAACGGTCACGCGCCACGGCAAAAAGGGGCGGCGGTACGAAGCCATGGAGAGAGAGGTCCCTCTCCGAGGCTCCGCACCGCCGCCCCTCCGCATGGCAGGTACCGCGATGGCCAAACCGCCGCCGAACCGTGCGCTAGCGGCGCGCCTTCCCCGTGTAATGCCACGACACCCACAGAGTGTGATTGATCTCGTTGGCGCGCCGCGCCGCGAACGCATTGTAGAGATTCATATACCCGACTTCGGCACGCATCGTGGCCGACACCGGCAGCCCGACGCCCACCGAGGCGCGGTTCTGGCCAATCGTGAACGTCTGATTGGGGCCGCCCAGCGGCATCAGCAGCTCATCCCAGGCATAGGCGAAGACCGGCCGGGTCGCGAGGCGCACCCCCGGCAGGTCGATCTGCCCGCGCCCCATGTACCGCAGGCGATTCTGGTAGGCCGCCCGCCCGCGGACGAGCACCCCGTCTTCGTCATCCACGTCGGTGGAGGGCACCAGCGGGTGAATCCACCGCTGCTCCAGCCGGTAGCGCTGGGTCACCGCGACCCGCCCGGCCTTGTGGGTGAGCAGGAGCTGCTGCCACAGCCGGGTTTCGCGGCTCGGGTTGGCGGCCGGCAGGCTGCCGTAGGGCGCCGTGGCGATGTACGCCGCGCCTGCGGCCACCCGGACCCCCGGGGTGAGCGTCCACTGAAGGCCAGGGCGCAGCAGGAGCTGCTGCGGCTTGTCCCCGAGGTCCATACGGCGCCAGGAGCCATCGAACCAGAAGGCCGCGCGCTTCGTGAGGGGCTGATCCACAAAGGCGCCGACCCAGAGGGCGTCCTGATGGCGGGTGGTCCAGGGTTGCGCAGGGAGTGACGGCGCGGCGAGGAGCGCGCCAAGCAGAAGCAGCAGAGGGCGGGAACGCATCGAAAGGGAACCAGAATCGGGACCGGGGCCGTGGGCGGTCAGCGCCTGCGCCAACCAGCGTCCGTGGCACTGGTATAGTCTCGTCAGGCGCCCCGGCAGCGATAATGGCCGAGCCCGCATCTTAAGGGAGATTTCATCCCCTCCGGTACGCCGAGCGGAACGGGCACGCCGGCCGTAGTATGCGAAGAGGAATGGCTCGGGCGAACGGTGTCGCCCGCAGGTCGGCGTCACCCGTGCGAAGCGCCCATGTGGATCGTGCAATTGGCCTTGCGGCGCCCCTACACGTTCATCGTAGGGGCCCTGCTGGTCGTCATCATCGGCGTGCTGTCCGCTCTGCGGATGCCCACCGACATCCTGCCGGAGCTCGATATCCCGGTGGTGTCGGTGATCTGGAATTACTCGGGGCTGCCCCCCGAGGAGATGGAGCGGCGCTTCGCGACGCCCTATGAGCGCGCGATCACGACCACCGTCAACGACGTCGAGCATATCGAGTCGAATTCGCTGGCCGGCGTGGTGGTCATCAAGGTCTTCTTCCAGCCCGGGGCACGCATCGAGTCGGCCGTGGCGCAGCTCGCCGCGGTGGCGCAGTCCATCCTGCGCATCATGCCGCCCGGTGCCAATGCGCCCTTCATTGTGCGCTATAACGCTGCCAACGTCCCCGTCCTCCAGCTCGCGCTGGGTGGCGACTCGCTGTCGGAACAGCAGCTCGCCGACCTGGGCACGAACGGCATCCGCACCAAGCTGGCCACGGTGCGCGGCGCGTCGGTGCCCAGCCCGTACGGTGGCCGGTCGCGTCTCATCAATGTGGACCTCGACCCCGACCAGCTGCTGGCCTACGGGCTCTCCCCCACCGATGTCAGCGACGCGATCACGGCCCAGAACCTGGTGCTCCCCAGCGGCACCGCCAAGATCGGCGAGCGCGAATACACCGTTCGCCTCAACGGCAGCACCGAGGCGGTCGAGGCGCTGAACGACCTGCCGATCAAGAACGTCAACGGCGCGCTCATCCGCATTCGCGATGTGGCGCAGGTACGCGACGGCTACTCGGTACAGAGCAACATCGTCCACCGGGATGGCGTGCGCGGGGCCCTCGTCACGGTGCTCAAGAGCGGCGGTGCCAGCACGATCGATGTGGTGAACCGCGTCCGCGAGGCGCTGCCGGGGATCCTCGCCACGCTGCCCAGCGCGCTCAAGGTGGATCTGCTGGCCGACCAGAGCCTCTTCGTGAAGGCCGCGCTCGAGGGGGTGGTGGTCGAAGCGCTCATCGCCGCCTGCCTCACCGCGATGATGATCCTGCTCTTTCTGGGGAGCTGGCGTTCGACGCTCATCGTGGCGCTCTCCATTCCGCTCTCCATCCTCTGCTCGGTCACGGCGCTGGCCGTGCTCGGACAGACGCTCAACGTGATGACGCTGGGTGGGCTGGCGCTCGCCGTGGGTGTGCTCGTGGACGACGCGACCGTCGGTATCGAGAACATCCATCGCGTGCAGGAGTACGAGCCGGACATCGAGACGGCCATCATGCAGGGCGCCGGACAGATCGCCGTGCCCACGCTCGTCTCCACGCTGGCGATCTGCATCGTCTTCGTCCCGATCTTCTTCCTGCAGGGCGCGGCGGGGTCGCTCTTCAAGCCGCTGGCCATGGCCGTCGTGTTTGCGATGATGGCGTCGTACGTCATCTCGCGCACGCTCGTGCCCACCCTGGTGAAGTACGCCATGCAGCGCGAGCGGGCCATCGAGGTCAAGCGCGCTGGCCTGCCGCACCGCCCGGGGCCGTTCGCCCAGCTGCACCACAACTTCGAGGCGTTCTTCGAGCGCGCCCGCGTCCGCTATCGTCTGGCGCTCGCCGGGCTCCTCGAGCGGCCGCTGCGCATCATCCTGCCGGCGCTGCTGGTCCTCGCGTCGGCCGGTGCCCTGGTGCCCTTCCTCGGGCGCGACTTCTTCCCGCCCGTCGATGCCGGCCAGATCCGCCTCCACCTGCGCGCACCGGTCGGCACGCGCGTGGAGGAAACGGCCCGAATCGTCAGCGAGATCGAAGAGGCCATCCGGGCCACCATCAAGCCCGGCGAGCTGGTATCGATCATCGACAACATCGGCCTCAACACCAACAACTCCACCAACCTCGCGTACAGCGACAATCCCACCATCGGCGTCACCGACGCCGACCTGCTCATTGCCCTGGCCCCCGAGCGCACGGTGGAGACCGCCGAGTATGTGCGGAGCATCCGGCGCATGCTGCGCCAGCGGTATCCCGACGTGCTGGCGTTCTTTCAGAGCGCTGATATCGTGGGCCAGATTCTCAACGCCGGCCTGCCCGCCCCGGTCAACGTGCAGGTGGTGGGCACGAGCAAGCTCGACAACGTGAAGGTGGCGCGGGTGCTCGAGAGGCGCCTGCAGCAGATCCCCGGTGCGGTGGATGTGTACCTGCAGCAGCGTCTCGAAGGGCCGCAGCTCGACATCACGGTCGACCGCGTGCGCGCGGCCGCCGTGCAGATGACACAGCGCGATGTCGCCAACGACCTGCTCGTGTCCCTCGCCTCGAGCGGACAGGCGCAGCCGAACGTCTGGCTCAGCCCGCAGAACGGCGTGCAGTACAATGTCTCGGTGATGACCCCGCAGTATCGCATGGCGTCGCTCGAGGACCTGGGGCGCACGCCGGTGATGCCGACCAACGGCACGACGCCGCAACTGTTCTCGAATCTCTCGACCATCAAGCACGGCTCGGCGATGGCGGTCGTGAGCCACTACGACGTGGCCCCCGTCTTCGATGTCTACGCCAATGTGCAGGATCGGGATCTCGGTGCGGTGGCCGCCGAAGTGGATCAGGTGATCGATTCGCTGCAGCCCACGCTCCCCAAGGGCACGACGCTCGTGATGCGCGGACAGGTGGCCAGCATGCGGACGTCCTACACCGGACTGGCCTCGGGGCTCGCGTTCGCGATCGTGCTCGTGTACCTGATCATGGTGATCAACTTCCAGAGCTGGATCGACCCGCTCATCATCAGCGTTGCGCTGCCGGTGGCGCTCGCCGGCGTGCTCTGGGCGCTGTTCGCCTGCGGCAACTCGATCAGCGTGCCGGCGTTCATGGGGGCCATCATGGCCATGGGCGTCGCCACCGCCAACGGCATTCTGGTCGTGGCGTTCGCCAATGAGCAGATGGAGCTCGGGCTCTCCAGTCTGGATGCCGCCCTGGAAGCGGCAGCCACGCGCCTGCGGCCGGTCATCATGACGGCGCTCGCGATGATCGTCGGTATGATTCCCATGGCACTCGGTCTGGGCGAAGGGGGCGAACAGAATGCCCCGCTCGGGCGCGCCGTCATCGGCGGGCTCACCTTTGCCACCTTTGCCACGCTCACCGTGCTCCCGCTCGTGTACGCGCGGTTGCGCGTGTCGCGTACAGTTTCCCGTCCTGCGATGGTGCCCGCGCTGGAGATGGCCTCGTGATGTTGCCTCATGATCTGACACGCCGCCGGAGCGGACGCGTCCTGCCCATCGTCCTCGTGTGCGCATTTCTGGCGATGCTCGCCGCCGGAACGATGCCGCGCCTCGCGCGCTCGAAGGCGCGCAACGACGAACGGGCACTCGCCACCGCCACCCCCACCGTCTTTACCGAAGCGGTCCACACCGATACCGGCTCGCTGGGCGTGGACTTGCCCGGCTCGGTGCAGGGATTGCACGAAACGAACATCTGGGCGCGCACCAACGGCTTCGTGAAGTCGCTGCGCGTCGATATCGGCTCGGTCGTTCGCAAGGGCGACACCTTGCTGACGCTCGACATGCCGGAGGTCCGCGAGCAGGCGCAACAGGCCGCGGCGGTGCTCGAACAGGCGGAAGCGAGTGCGGCACTGGCCCGCACCACGCTCGCGCGCTGGAAGCAGCTCGCCGAGAAGGGCGTGGTCACGCCCCAGGAACTCGAAGAGCGGCAGGCCGCCGCGAATGTGAGCGAGGCCTCGGCGCGGGCCGCGCGCGCGAACGTGGCCAATCTGCGCGAGGTGCTGCGCTTTGGCACGGTGACCGCGCCGTTCACCGGCATCGTGTCGGCACGCGCCGTCGATCTCGGTTCGCTGGTCACCGCGGGGACCACTGCCACCGCGCGGCCGCTGCTCACCGTGGTGCAGACGGACACGATTCGGGTGATGGTGCAGGTGCCCCAGAGTTCGGCGACGCGGGTGACGGTCGGGCTCAAGACCGCCGTGGGGATTCGCGAGCTGGGCGACAGCGCGTTCCTGGGCACGGTCGTGCGCACCGCCGGCGCGCTCGATGTGACCACGCGCTCGTTGCTGACGGAGATTCACATCCCCAATCCGCAGCGGCGCATTCTCCCCGGGATGTTCAGCGCCGTGAAGCTGCGCTTTCCGGGCAAGTCGAACTCGCTGCGCATTCCGGCGATCGCGCTCATCGTGCGCGGCGACGGTCCGCAGGTCGCGCGCGTGGTGCACGATACCGTGCAGCTCACCAAGATCACCCTGGGGCGCGACTTCGGCACGACGCTCGAAGTGCTGAAGGGGCTCGAGGCGGGCGACGCGGTCGTGGTGAACCCGGCCGAGAACCTGACCAGCGGGATGGCCGTGAAGGCCGTCGCCCGCGGCAAGAAGCCGGGATAGTCGGAGCGGTTGGCCCGTCCCGATAAGGACGTGCTAACGATGCCGAAATGCGCCGCGCGCCCGTTAACGGGTGCGCGGCGCCGTCGTTTGCCCCCATGTGCGTCACGGCATCGTGGGGTTGGCGACGACGCGCCAGCACTCCCGCACCTGCATGCCTTGTTGGTATAGACCTGTCGCTCCGAGGATTCCGATCATGTCTCATTCCCTGCGCGTTGTCACGGTTGCCACCATGACCATGGGGGCGTTGGCGGCCTGCTCCAAGAACGACACGGCGACGACCGAGCCCGCCGCCACGGCGTCCACCATTGTCGCCGTCTCCGGCACCGACGCCCATCTGCAGGTGGGGCATGTGGCCGATACGCTGTCGGTGTTCGTCGCGTCGAGCAGCGGCTCGCCGCTCAGTGGCGCAGTGGTGACGTGGCAGGCGTCGGGAACGGATGCGACGCTGAGTGCACCGACCAGTACCACCGACGCGAACGGCATCGCCCGTGTCGTGCTCACGACGGGCACGCAGGCCGGGAGCGGCGCGGTCGTCGCGACCACTGGTGCGGTGTCACCGGTGACCATCTATCTCACCGAACTGCCGGGCGCCCCGGCCAAACTGGTGGCGCTCTCGCCGGCCGTGGATTCGGTCAGTGTGGGGCAGTCCTTCACCTTCCCGGCGGTGTCGCTGCAGGATGCCTACGGCAACGCCATCGCCGGCGCGACGATCGTCGTCTCGGAACCCACGGCGATGGATGGTGATGCGCTGGTCGACCGCACGCTCACCACCGACGCCAACGGTGTCGTCCAGGAGACGTTCGTTCCCGCCAGCATGGCGGGCGTGCGCGCGCTGCAGTTTGCGACCGCCGACGGCAGCCTGAGCGTGACCTATACCGTGGATGTGGTGGCGACCGATGACGGCACGACCACCACGGGGAGTGCCCCCACCGCCCTGCACAGCGGACGCTGATCCGCGGTGCGTCGGCACGGCGCGTACGAGGCGTGTACGAGGCGTGTACGAGGCGTGTACGTGCAAAGTGAAGGCGGGCGCGGTAGCATTGCCGCATGACCCGCCTTCGCTTGTTCCGTCCATCCCCGGCGCGCGCGCTGCTCGTCGCCGCCACGATCGTCTTTTCGGCGCCCGTCTGGCGCCCGCGTCCGCTTGCGGCGCAGCGCGCCCCGCAGGAGGCCGCGCTCGCCGCGTGGATCGGCATCGACGCGCCCACGGGTGAGGAGCCGCGATTCACGCCGGCGCTCGTGGGGCCGCTCACCACCGCCACCGGCGGGCGCGTGACCACCGACGCCTGGGGCAATGTGCTCATGCGCAAGGGCACGGGCGCGATCGCGCGCGTGGTGGCGTGCGCGATCGACAAGCCGGGCTTTGCGGTCACACAGATCACGAGTGAAGGGCTGCTGCGCCTCCATCGCGTGGGCAACGCCGCACACGCGCTCTGGGATCAGGCGCACGAGGGGCAGCAGCTCGAGATTCTCACCGCCACCGGCGTCGTGCCGGCGGTATCGGCCATCGCCAATGGCCACTTTGCCCAGCAGCATCGCCGCGATTCGCTGGTCACCACCGCCGATGAGCTCTGGGTCGATGTGGGCGCGCGCAACGCCGGCGAGGTGGCGGCGCTCGGCGTCCGTCTGCTGGATCCGGTACAGCGTCGCCTCCCTGCATGGCCGTACGCGGGACATGTGGCCGGCGCCAATGCCAGTGGTCGTGCCGGCTGCGCGGCGGTCGTGGCGGCGGCGCGGGGCACGCCCGAGACGGGCACCACGCTCTTCGTGGTCAGCACGCAGGGCGTGCTGGGATGGCCCGGGCTGGGTCGCGTGCTCGCGCGGGAGCCCGGCGCCGCCGGCGCGATGGTCACCGTGGTGACGAGCAGCCGCGGGGCGCGTGTGGATCGCTGGGCGCAGGCCACGAGCCCCGCCGGCGTGCTGGGTGGTGTGAACGCCGCGCTGTTCCGCGCGGGCCACCTGGATTCCCTACACGTGCTGGCGCCCGCCGTGCGCGCCGCCGGCTCGCTGGTCGAGAGCATCGCGCTCACCGAAGCCGACTGGCTCCTCGCGCGGGTCGCCGAGGCCGCCGGCGTGCGCGCCGCCGGAAGCGAATCGTGGATCGTGGTCCCCTCGCGCACGCGCACGGCCGGTACGCGCCCCAACGATGCCCATGCCGCCGTGCAGCGCACGCTGCAGGCGCTGGCGGATCTGCCGGGGGTCCCCGGCATGGAGTGGCGCGTGCGCGAAGCGATCGCGGCGCAACTGCCCGCGTGGGCCAAGGCGGCCAGCACCGTCGATGACGCCGGCAACCTGATCGTGAGCGTGGGGCCGGAACGGGATACGGTCGTGTTCATGGCCCACATGGATGAAGTGAGCTATGACGTGAGCGCGATCGGGCGCGACGGCACGGTCACGCTTCGCGCGCGCGGTGGCGCCGTGAACAGTGCGTGGGAAGGGCAGCCGGCCATCCTGCATCTGCCGCGGCCGGCCAACGGGGTGCCCGATACGCTCACGGGCATCTTCGTGCCGCGCGACAGCGCGCGCGTCAAGAACGCGCGAACGATGAGTGCCTGGTTCGGGCTCGACTCGGCGGCACTGGTCGCGCGCGGCGTGCGCGTGGGGGCGGGCGTGACGATGCCCAAGACGAGCGTGCGGCTCGCCGGCGCGCGTTTCACCGGCCGCAGCATGGACGATCGCGCCGGCAGCACGGCGCTGCTCACCGCCGTACGCGCCCTCGATCCGAAGGCGCTTGACCATCACGTGCTGTTCGTGTGGAGCACGCAGGAAGAGGGCGGCCTGGTGGGCGCGCAGGCCGTCGCGAACCGCGTCGGCGCGTCGGTGCAGCACATCTACAGCATCGACACGTTCGTGAGCAGCGAGTCGCCGCTCGAAAGCCCGCACTTTGCGTTCGTGCGCCTGGGGGCCGGCCCGGTGCTGCGTGCCATCGAGAACGGGAGCCTCTCACCGCGCCGGATCCGCGCGCAGGTGACGGCCGCCGCGCAGGCCGCCGCCATTCCACTGCAGACCGGGCTCACGCAGGGCGGCACCGACGGCACCACCTTTACCTTCTTCGGCGCGCCGAACACCGGCCTGAGCTGGCCCGGTCGCTACAGTCACACTCCGGCCGAAGTGCTCGATCTGGGTGATGTGGAGCAGCTGGCGCGCCTCATCGGGCGGCTGGTGAACGTCCGACCCTGAGGAGACCGCGGATACGCGCGGTGCGTCAGAGGTACCGGGTGATCCAATACCGCTTGCTCGCGCGCAGGCGCGCGTAGCCGCGGGCCGCCGGATAGAGCAGCAGGAGCGTGGCGGCGGTCACCGGCAGGGCGACCCACGGGGCAAATCCGAAACCGACGGGGAGCCCGGTGATCGTGGCCCGGAAATCGAGGGCGCTCCAGGACACGCCGCGCAGCAGCGCCCACAGGAGGGCACCGGCGTGCAGCAGATACAGGTGCGTGATGTAGAGGAACATCGGCACCCGCCCCAGCTCGACGAGCGGCGCCGTCCAACGGGGGCGCGCCCGCTCCCATCGGGCGAGCAGCAGCATCGCCGGTCCGAGCGTCATCAGCACGAACGCCAGCGACATCGGATACTTGGTGGTATTGAGCGCCGCCTGCGCGTTGCCGAGCCACCCATCACCATACGTCGCGGCATGCAGGTCGCCGTACACGTTGGCGGCGCGCAGCAGCACGAAGCACGCGATGGCGAGGAGCCCAGCACGCCACAGCGCGCGCACGCGTGCGTCGGGGGTCGCGATGCGATACCAGCGCCCGGCGGCATCGCCCACGAGCACCAGACCGATCATTGGGAGCACCGGATACGACGTCCGCACGGTCCAGTCACCCCAGAGCGTCAGCACCTGGCGATCGTGCAGCACAGCCCAGATCCAGTGCAGCACCGGCGGCGCGGTGGGATGCCAGCCATCCAGCGTGTTGTGCCCCGCCACCAGCAGCAGACCGAGCAGCGCGCGCGCGCGCACCGGGACGCGCTGGAGCAGCCCCAACACGATGAGACTGACCCCGATGCCCCAGATCACCTGCAGGTAGTGCATCGGCCACACGACCGAGAACGTCCACGCCAGGTGAATGACCGTCACCTCGAGGAGAACCAGCACGAGCCCGCGGGTGATGTGATGCCACGACCAGGGCGCCCGATCGTGCCTATCGACGGCCTGCAGTCCGGCCGACACGCCAGCGAGCACCGTGAAGACGGGCGCACAGAAGTGCGTCACCCATCGCATCCAGAACAGCAGCGGTGGCGTGACCGCGAGATCCATGGGGTCGCTGATGCGCACCGGGGACACGCTGTACTCGCGCGCATGATCGATGACCATGAGCACAATGACGAGGCCGCGCAGCGCATCAATCGCTGACAAGCGCGCGGACCCCGATGCCGTGGTCGGCACCGGGGTCGTGGCAGCGGTCATGCCTCAGCGATCCAACGTCAGCGTCAGGAACAGCGCCCGACGCGCGGCAGGCGAGTGCAGCGTCTGGGCGCCGTCCCACCACACATACTCGACGTAGCGGTTGAAGAGGTTCGTCACGCCCACGCCCAGCGCCGCGGCCTTCCAGCGCCACGAGGCATCGACGTTGACCGTGTGCTGCGCGCCCCACTCCCGCCGATCATTGGCCGGCGTGAGGTGGTAGCGCCCCTGCGCATACGCCCACGCGGCGAGGGTGGCGCCAACGCGCGGCGACCACTCGGCGCCATACTTCGTGGTCCACGCCGGCACATGGTTCAACAGGTTGCCCGCCAGCGCGGCCTGCGCGCGGCCCGGCTCCACAAGCACCGCGCGCTGCGTGGTACCCGCGGCCCAGAGCTGCACCGCGTGTGGCAGGCGCCACGTGCCCTCGACATCGAGCCCCGCCCGCTTCGTCCGGCCGATATTCTCCGAGTCGCCGGAATTGTCGAACTTGAGGCGCACTTCGTCGCTCGCGTGCTGCTGCCAGTAGCCAGCGCGAATGCTGGTGCCGGCGCTCGGCGTCAGCACGACGCCCACTTCGCCGCCATCGTTGCGTGACGGATTGAGCGGGGCGCGGCTGTACCCTGCCAGTCCGGCACCGATCTGGAAGCCGCGTCCGTAGTTCGCGTAGGCGCTCACCTCATCGCTCAGACGCGCGGTGACATTCGCCTTGGGCTGCGGAATCCAGCCGTAGGCAATGAGCGGCGTTTCCACCGGGATCGCCGTGGGCGTCGTACCGTTGTTGACGAACGCCCCGCTGAAGCGATCGAGCCGCAGTCCCGTCGAGAACGACAGCCAGGAGACGGGGGCACCCTGCAGCTGGACGTAGCCGCCGGCATTGTCGAGCGTGAAATCATGATTGCGCAGCGTGGCCTGCCGCGCGCGTTCAACCGTACGGAAGCGGAACTGCTCGTTGGTCTGCTGCTGGACATCGGCCCCCACAGTGAAGCGCACGGCCTGGGCCGTCCAGCGCGCCGGCGACCAGGTCAGCGCTGAGATCGCCCCGGTCTGTCGCTCGTCTTCGATACGCTCCTGCTGCGCGCCGGCGGCCGTGAAGCGGACGTAGCGCACCCGATCGAAACGCTGGGTGTACCCACGCAGGGACCAGCTGATCGTGCTCGTAGGGCGCGCCTCCAGATGCACGCTGCCATGATCGGTATCGATCGTGCCGCCGTCGGTCGCCGAGAAGGTGGGCGAGAACGTCGGCGCCGTACGCGACTGCGCCAGCGTCAGATATCCAGGCGCATCGGTGTCGAGGCGATGGGCGCGGGCGATCACGCCCACGCGAAGGCGCGCACTATCGGAGGTGTAGAACCACTTGCCCGACGCCGACCAGCGATCGTGCCCCGCGTTGTCGCGGTAGCCGTTGGAGCGGCGCACGCCCGCGAAGACCGTCTGGCTGAATCCGCCGCGCACGGCGCCGGTCAGCACCTGTGCCTCGGTCGTGCCGAAGCTCCCCGTCTGCAGGCGCGAGGTAAGGAAGTTCGTGCTCGCGCGCTGCGTCTCCACCGACACGTTGCCGGCCAGGTTGAAGAGACCGAAGCGCGGATCGTGCGTCCCGCGCACCACTTCCATCCGGCCGATTTCTAGCGGGAAGAGCGCATTCATCTCGGTCACACCGCTGTTGAGGTTCGACGGGATGCCGTCGATGAGCAGCTTCGTGCTGCCGATCTCGCTTTCGGTGTTGAAGCCGCGGATGCCGATATCGCCCGATATCACGCCCTGGTTGAACTCGGCGCGATACACGCCCGGCATTTTGCGCAGCAGCTCCTGACTGACGGCGACGTTTTCGCGGGCGAGCTGCTCGCCCGAGAGCACCGACACCGAGCCGGCGAGCGCATCGGCGCCGGGGTGGAGCGGCGTCCCGACCGTGCTCGCGCCGACCACCTGCACCGCCTGGAGCTGGCGGGCCCGTTCGAGGCGAATCTCGAGCGCGGCCTCGCCCTGTGGCACTCGCACGGTGCGCACAGCGGGGAGATAGCCGAGCGTACGCGCCACGACCGTGTACTGGCCGCCGCCCGCCACGCGGAGCACAAACCGACCGGTCGCCGAGCTCTGCCCGGTGACCAGACGGCCACTGGGATCGGTGGCGGAGAGCTGCGCGGCCGCGAGGGGACCGTTCGCATCACGCACGACACCGTAGACCGAATCGATTTGCTGGGCACCAGAAGGCGCAGCAATAGAACAGCATGCAACCGCTATAACGACAGAAGCGCGAATGTTCGCGAGTAAGCACGGAGACGACACGACGCCCTCGAGGTTGTTGATATTGCGAAGAAAATATCAACAACGATCGGCGGCGCAATCGCGGCGACTGGAAAGTCCGCTACCGCACCCGCGTCAGCGTCAGTCGCTGGATCCCGCGAGCCGTCAACGTGACCAGCCCCTCGGACGCCGGGCGGTCGGCCACGGTGAAGATCTCCTCCTCGAGCGTATCGCCGCGGACGCGCAACTGACTGGTCAGCAGCAACGAGCCCATCTTGAACGCCGAGACGAGGACGTCGCCCAGCAGCTGGGCTGCCAGCCGCACGCCGCCCCCCTCATCGACGTAGAGATCCGCCGGCCCCGTGCCGCGACAGAGGCGGTAGTCCTTCACGCCGCGCACGGTGTCGCGTTCGGTGTAGGTCGTCTTCCATGGGACGCAGGTCGCGTCGGCGCTGGGGAAGGCACCAAGCTCCATGGTGACGGCCACCGTGGGCGCATTCGGTCGCAACGGCAGATTCACCAGCGTGCCGCGCCAGACGCCCGCCACGTTCGGGACCGCCGGCGCCGACTGACCGGCCGCGCGGCCACTGACCATGACGAGCACCATCAGGCTTCTGAGCAGCGCCCCCGTCTTCCAGTGGTGCATCACGTCTCCAGGCATGGGAAAGTCCCCCGCACCCCTGCAACCCGGGGCGACATGACCCGTAGTTTACCTGACGCATGACCCAATACGCTCCCTCCAGCGCCGCCGAGCTGGCCGCCTTCCGCGCCGCCCTGTCGGGCCAGTACGACATCCAACGCGAGCTGGGTCGCGGCGGGATGGGCATTGTGCTCCTGGCCCGCGATGAGCGCCTCGATCGCGCCGTCGCCCTCAAGGTCCTGCCGCCGCAGCTCGCCGAGGTCGCGGACACGCGCGAACGCTTTCTGCGCGAAGCCCGCATGGCCGCGCAGCTGTCGCATCCGAACATCGTGCCCGTCTATCGCGCCGACGATATCGGCGGCTTCGCGTTCTTCGCGATGGGCTACGTGGATGGCGAAACGCTCGCCGACCGCATCCGGGACCGCGGCACTCTCGCCGCCGCCGAAGTGGTGCGGGTGCTGCGCGAAGTCGCGTGGGCGCTCGCCTACGCACACGCGCGCGGCATCGTGCACCGCGACATCAAGCCCGAGAATATTCTGCTCGAGCGCAGCAGCGGGCGCGCCATCGTCACCGACTTCGGGATCGCGCGCGCCGACTTCAATCCGTCGCTCACGCAGGACGGGCTCGTGCTCGGCACCGTGAACTACATGAGCCCCGAGCAGTCGAGTGGCGAACCGCTCGATGGCCGGAGCGATCTCTACGCCCTGGGCTGCATCGGCTTCCTCGCCCTGAGCGGGCGTCTGCCCTTCGAAGGCACGAGCCCGCAGGCCATTCTGGTCGCCCATGCGACCAAGGAACCGCCCACGCTGCGCAGTGTGGCGCCCGGGGTGTCGCCGGCGCTCGCGGCGGTGATCGATCGCTGCCTGCGCAAGCGCGCCGATGATCGCTACGCGAACGGCGAAGCGTTGGCCGAAGCGCTGGGGAAGGCGCTACAGGCCATGGAGAGCGAACAGCGCGACGTGCAAGGCGCGGCGGTGCTCTCGAGCGACGATGCGGCCGCCGTGTGGCGACGCGCGGCCGAGTTGCAGGCCGAGGCGGCCGCGCGGCTCGAGCTGCGCATGCGCACCGGCAACGAGACGCGCGCGCTGGTTCCGGCCGGCGCCACGCAGGCCGACGCGACGGTCGCGCCGACCGATGCGTATCGACTGCGCGATGTCGAAGCCGCGGCGGTTGAGGCGGGGATCTCGCAGCGCTACGTCGCCCTCGCGCTCGATGAGTTGCGCGCGAAGCCCGCCGGTCAGGCGCTCGCGCCCGCGGTGTCGCCCTTCCGCGACCGCTTGGCCACGCGCCTCCTCGGCACCTCGCAGCGCACGCTCGCCGTGACGCGCACCTTCCGGTCGCCGCCGCGCACCGTCCTGCAGGCCCTGGGACGCACCTGGCAGTCACACCCGTGGTCGCTCACGCTGCGCGACACGCTGGGTGGGCACCCCTTGGATGGCGGCGTCCTGCTGTTCGACCTGCCGAACATGACCGGCATGAGCGACTACAAGTGGTCGTGGACGCGTTACGGCGTGTACGTGCCGCAACTGCGGGCCTCGATTGCGCCGGTCCCGGGCGATTCTCGCTCGTGCGAGGTGACGATCACGATCGATCTGCGCGACGGGCTCAACGTGAATCTGTACGGGTACAGCGCGGTCGCCGGTGGCGGCTTCGGCGTCGGCGGCATCATTGGGCTGGCGATTGCCAAGAAGGCGTTGCTGATGGCCGGCGCCGCGCTGTTGGGGCCCGCGGCGGCCGCGGGCATTCTGGCGGGGGCGGCAGTCACCCTGTGCGTCGGTCCGCTCTATCGCTGGGAAATCCGCAAGGCGGAGGACGAACTGCGCGCGGCGCTCTCCGCGATCGATGTCGGCATGCGCGCGCTCGACATCTTTGGTGAAGCGCCGCCACCACTCCCACCGCCCGCGCGTTCCCGCGATGACGGCGTGTTGCCGATCATCATCAGCTGACCATTATCAGCTGAGCGGCATCAGCTGAGCGGCGTCAGCTGAGCCGTATTAGCTGAACACCATCGTCGGCACGAGCTGACTCGCCAACCGCGTCGCGAGCGCGAGCCGATCGCGCTGTACGGCGGCCACCATCTCTTCGCGCATCGGTTCGCGAATCGGTGGGGCGAGACAAGCCACGGCGGTCATGGCACCCAACAGGCTCGCGAGTTCACCCAGCGTGGCCGTATCGTCGGCGCGACGCCACGGGTTGATGGCGCGCCCGAGCACGCCGTCATCGGTCATGGCGAGCCGCAGCACGTGCCGCAGCGCGCGGCTGCCGCCGGCCAGCTCACGCGCCACCAGTTGCATGGCCGCCGACGCACCGTGGTCATCGAACAGCAGATCGCGCAACAACGTGGCGCCGGCCTCCTGCCGCTGCTCGGCGGTGCGCGCGCGGGCCACATCGCGCTCGAGCGGCGCGAGCACACGCAGCACCGCCTGCGCGATCACCGCCACGTAGAGCTCTTCCTTGCCGCGAAAGTGGTAGCTGACGGCGGCGAGGTTGGCGCCGGCGCGATCGGTGATTTCGCGAACCGTCCCTGCCTCGAACCCACGGGCCGCAAAGACATCGAAGGCCGCGTGCAACAACCGTTGCCGCGTGATCTCACCGGTCGAGGAGTCAGCCATGGGAGCGAAGCGAGGGCGCAGGGAGGTCATGCCGTGATAACAACCGAGAGGGCCGGCACCCTCTGTCCCACGCCCTTGCATTTGCTCAGCACTGAGATAGATTATCGGTCATCTCAATTTCGGAGCCCCGGATGTCCATTCGCCCCGTCAAGCGTATCGTCTCAGCCCAGCCGACCATGGAAGGCGCCGGCGTGCATCTGCACCGGGCCTTCGGCTTCGGCAATACCAGCGAGACCGACCCGTTTCTGCTGTTCGACGATTTCCGGAATGACATTCCGGCGCACTACAAGGCGGGCTTCCCCTGGCATCCGCATCGGGGGATCGAAACGATCACCTACGTGCTGGCGGGCAACGTCGAACACGCCGACTCGCTGGGTAATCGCGGCCTGCTGGGCGCCGGGGATGTGCAGTGGATGACTGCGGGGAGCGGCATCGTGCACCACGAGATGCCGCACGGCGACCACATGGGGCAAATGCACGGTTTCCAGCTGTGGGCGAATCTGCCGAGCTCGCTCAAGATGACGGCTCCGCGCTATCAGGATGTCCGGTCGAAGGACGTCGCCGAGATCATCGATGACGACGGCACGACGGTGCGCGTGATCTGCGGCGAGTTCTGGGGCAAGCGCGGGCCGGTGGACGGCATCGCGGCCGATCCCTGTTACCTCGATGTCTTCGTCCCGGCGGGCGTCAAAAAGGCGCTGCCGGTGGACGCATACCGCAGTACCTTCGCCTACATTTTTCAGGGCAGCGGCTCGTTCCGGCACGCGTCGGACCCGATGGGGGTCCTGACCGAGCGAACGGCCGGGAACGACGATGATCTCGTGCGCGATCGCACGGGCAATCGCTCGCTCGTGCTCTTCGACAGCGGGGACGAAGTTGTCGTGCGCGCCGGTGAGGAAGGCATTCGCTTCCTGCTGGTGAGCGGCGCGCCGATCAAGGAACCCGTGGCATGGTATGGACCGATCGTGATGAACACCCAGGCCGAGATCAATCAGGCCATGCGCGACCTGCGCGAGGGGACGTTCATCAAGCACTGACCCCGCAGGAGTGGACTCCGAGGTAGGGCTGGCCCGATGACGTCGCGTGTGCTGCTGCTTTCCCTGTGGTGTGTCGCGGGACTGTCGCCGACCCGGTTGGTGGCGCAGCCCGCGTCAGCGCCGGCATCCGCCACGAGTGCGGCGAGCCCGTCGGCCCCCAAGGCCACGCCGGCGACGCCAAAGAAGAAGCCGTTCGACTTCAGCGGATCACTCGGCTTTTCGCAGGCGAGTGGGAACGCCAATGCGCTCACCACCAACATCACGAACAAGCTCAAGTACTCGATGGCGGGGTGGCAGGTCCAGCAGGACCTCGCCTTCTACTACGGCGAAGCGAACGACAAGGTCAACACGAATTTCTGGAACGGTGGCTTGCGCGCCGAGCGCGCGATCGTGAAGCGCATGGGCGCGTTCGTCGCGTCGCGCTACGATCGCAATCTGCTGCAGGGCGTGCAGAACCGCTTTCAGCAGGGCTTCGGGCTCAACGTCGCGGCGGTTGATGAGAAGCGCAACAAGCTGAACGTCTCGCTCGGTGGTTCGTTCTTCTCCCAGCAGCTGACGCCGGGCTCCACCGCCAAGGTCTCGCGGGCCTTCCCGGCGGCGCGGGCGGCGTTCGACTACCGCCACAAGTTCACGGATGCGGCGTATGTCCAGCAGACCGCCGAGTACCTCCCGGCGGTGGGTGATACGGCCACGTCGTATTTCGTGAACACCGAAAGCGCCGTCATCGCCCCGATCTCCAAGAATGTGGGGCTCAAGATCGGTTACGTGATCCGCTACAACTCCGATCCGCCGATTCGGAACAGCATTCAGCTGCGGACGACGGATACGTTTTTCTCGTCGGGGGTGACGCTGACGTTCTAGCGACGTTGGGCGTGCGCGTTTCGGAGGTCAGATGTCAGACATGAGAGGTGAGTAACCCCTGAGAGTTCAGGGCGTAGAACGTCAGGGGGGAGAGCTCAGGACAGCGGCCGCAGTCCTGAGCTCTCCCCCCTGACATTCTTCCGCCTGAGCTCTCGGGGGTTACTCACGTCGGACCTCGGGACCGATGTCAGATGTCAGATCAGGAGTACCTCATCCCCCGCCACCACATAGACCGCATCCCCCGCATCCCGCTCATACATCCCGCCCCCCGTAAAGCTGGAGAACGCCGGGAGCACACCAACCGAGGCGCCGAAGACAAACGCCGGCAGCCGCGCACTCTGCTTGCCGCGCCCGCGTACCGTCACGCACGGGTGCAGGTGGCCGCTCAGCACATAGCCGTCGGGCCAGGGTTCGGGTTCGTGTACGCCGATGAACGGCCCCAAACGATACGGCGCATCCACGCACGCAATGCGAAGCGCGCTCGGGGGATCCCCCGCGTGTGCGTCGTGATTCCCGCGCACCAGCGTCATCGAGACATTGGCATGCTGCTCGCGCCAGGTGGCGATGGTGCGGAACGTCTCCTCGTGGCGCCCACTGCGCGCGTGCAAGAGGTCGCCGAGCACGACCAGATGCGACGCCTGCGTCGCGCTCAGCGCGCTCGACAGGCGGGCGAGATCACTCGACGTGGTGCCCATCGGGACCGGCACATGCGCGGCACGAAAGGCAGCGGCCTTGCCCCAGTGCACATCGGCCACCACCAGGGTGTCGAGCGACGGCATCCACAGCGCGCGTTCGGGGAGCAGCACGAGGCGCTCGCCGGCCACCGTGCGCTCGAGGGCGCCCGCGATGGCGCGCGTCATGTCCGTGTCCCGGTGGCGCCCATGAGGCGCTCCACCGTCTGACCAATCTTGAAAACACTCGCCGAGCCGCTCCGCGTGGGCTTCTCGGCGGCAACGGTCATCTTGCGCACCCGATCAGCCAGCTTCTCGGTACTCAGCTTGGCGCGGGTGATGTCGACCATGAGCGGGAAGGCGAGCGGCGTGGGGCGCTCCACGTCTACCAACCGCACGGTACTCGTGGAGAGACGGGCCAGCACGCGCCCGAGGCGACTGGCTTCGAGTTGCCGCTCGAGGACTTCGCGCTGCGCCTGCTGCACCAGCAGGTTCCCTTCGTCGTACTTCGCGAACACATCGTAGAGCAAACTGCTCGAGGCCTGCACCTGCTTCATGCTTTTGTTCTGTCCGGGATAGCCTTGAAAGATGAGCCCCGCGACGCGCGCGATCTCGCGGAACTGGCGTCGCGCGAGCTCGGCCGCGTTGAGGCTCTGCGTGATGTCGTGGAGCAGGTGCGTGGTGGCCAGGAGCCCCGCCTCGAGCGCCTCTTCCAGCGGTGCGGACTCGGGGCTCAGCAACTCGAAACCGTAGTCGTTCGCCGCGAATGAAAAGCTGATCGGCACGAGCTGCGCAATGCGGTAGGCGCACAACGCGGCCAGCCCTTCGTGCACCAGCCGCCCCTCGAACGGGTACACGAAGAGATGATGTCCGTCGCGCGTCTCGGTCCGCTCAATGAGCAGCTCGTCCGGCCGCGGAATCACACTCCGCTCGGCTTGCGTCTGCAGTACCGGCTTCACCGCCTGCAGCTCCGGCGTGGCGTAGTGCCCCTGCCGCGCGGCTTCGAGCGTATCGCGCACCGCCGCCGCGAGCTCGGTGGAGAGCGGCATGCGTGCCCCTTGCCACCGCGGAATGGCCCCACTCATCCCCTTGGCCTTCCGCACCCACGCCACCAGGTCGCGCAGCCGCACGAACTCCAACGGTTGGCCGGCAAAGGTGAACTTGTCGCCCGCCGTCAGGCGCGAGACAAACGATTCCTCCACCGTCCCAAGGCGCCGCCCGGACAGGTACTTCACCGCAATCGCCGCATCGCTCACGATCGTGCCGATGTTCAGCACATGCCGCAGCGCCACCCGCCGATCCGTGACGGTATAGACTCCGCGCTCCTCCGCCACCTTCGCGTACTCGGGGTAGGCGCGAAGCGCCTGCCCCCCATGGGAGATGAAGGCGATGACCCAGTCGAGCTCGGCCTCGGTCAGCAGGCGATACGCCCTCGTGGTGCGCAGTTCCGCCAGCACCGCCTCGCGCGTGAACCCACCACCCAGCGCGAGCGTGACGAGATGCTGCGCGAGCAAGTCGAGCGGGCGATCGAGCGGGTCGCGACTCTCAATGCGATTGGCGGCAATCGCATCGCGCGCCGCCGAGACCTCAATGAGCTCGAAGGCATGCGTGGGCACGCACACAATGCGCGACGTGCGCCCGGGGTTGTGCCCCGAGCGGCCGGCACGCTGCAGCAGTCGCGCGACGCCCTTGGGGCTCCCTACCTGCATCACGACATCCACCGGCGTGAAGTCCACGCCCAGGTCAAGTGAGCTGGTGGCCACCACGATGCGATAGCGCCCGGTCTTGAGACCGTCCTCCACATCCTCGCGCTGCGTCCGAGACAGGGAGCCGTGATGAATGGCCGTGAACTCGAACCACGACGGATTGGCCGCGATGATGCTCTGAAACCAGATCTCGCACTGCGAGCGCGTGTTGGTGAACACAATCGCACTCTGCGCCTGCTCGAGGCGGCGCATCACCTCGGGGAGCAGCTTGGTGTTGAGGTGCCCCGCCCATGGAAACCGGTCCATCGTCTCCGGGACCAGCGCTTCGATCTCCACCGTCTTGGGCACCACCCCACGCACGAGGCGCGCGGGTTGCGGTGTGCCGTCAGCCTGGTAGCCCAGGAGTGTCTCGGCGGCGACATCCAGATTGCCCAGGGTCGCCGATACGCCCCAGGTGCGCAGCGCCGGGCAGAGTGCACGCAACCGGGCCAGACAGAGCTCCACCTGCGCGCCACGCTTGGTGGAGAGCAGCTCGTGCCACTCGTCTACGATCACGGCGCGCAGATTGGTAAAGAGCGCAGCGTGATCCTGTCGACAGAGCAACAGCGACAGCGATTCGGGCGTCGTGACCAACGCCGTTGGCAGGCGCTCGCGTTGCCGCGCGCGACGCGCCTGGGAGGTGTCACCGGTGCGCGACTCCACGGTCCACGGCAGCCCCAGCTCTTCGACCGGGAGTTTGAGCGCCTGCTCCGTGTCGGCGGCCAGCGCCCGCAACGGCGTAATCCACAACACGCGCAACGCCTCCGCATCGGCGCGTCGACGCGCCTTCCTCGGCGCCGCCTGCTCGGCCATCGCTTCGAGCACCGGCCCCATCCAGGCGGCGTACGTCTTGCCCGTGCCGGTGGCGGCGTGAATCAGCCCCGACTCGCCGCGCGCATAGGCGTCCCACACCTCCCGCTGAAAGGCGAAGGGTTCCCAGCCGCGCGTGCCGAACCAGTGCTCGAGTCGTGCCGCCGCCGTCACGTCGCTCACGCGGAGGCTCCGGCATCGAGCAGGGCGCGCACGGTCTCGAGGGTATCCGCCTCGCGCGCCGGCTTGTCCTGTCGCCACCGCGCGATGCGCGGAAAGCGCACGGCCAATCCGCTCTTGTGGCGCGTGCTGCGCTGAATGCCTTCAAAGGCGAGTTCGAACACGAGCTCGGCCTTGACGGTGCGCACCGGGCCGAACTTCTCGAGCGTGTTGGCCTTCACGAAGCGATCCACCTCGCGAATCTCCGCGTCGGTGAGGCCGCTGTACGCCTTCGCGAACGGCACGAGGGTGTCGCCATCCCAGATGGCAAAGGTGTAGTCGGTGTAGAGCCCTGCGCGCCGCCCGTGCCCGGCCTGCGCGTACACCAACACCGCATCCACCGTGAGCGGGTTCACCTTCCACTTCCACCAGTCGCCCACCTTGCGCCCCACGCCATACGGCGCGGCGAGGCGTTTGAGCATCAGCCCCTCGCTCTGCTGCGCGCGCGCCTGCTGCCGCGCGGCGGCGGCGTCGCCCCAGGAGTCGACGGGAACCACCGGTGACAGCCCTATCGCCGCGCCGGTCGGCAACGCGGCGACGAGTCGCGTGGCCCGCGCGCGGCGTGCCGCCATCGACTCGGCGCGCACATCGGCGCCCCCGTCCTCAAGGCAGTCGTACACCAGCAGATGACAGGGCACATCGGCGAGCAGCTTCTTCCCCACCGTCTTGCGGTTGATGCGCTTCTGCAGCTCGGTGAACGGGAGCGGCTGCCCATCGCGCCAGGCGAGCAGTTCACCGTCGAGCACGGTGCCGTCGGGCAACCACGCCGCGCTCGCCTCCACCTCGGGAAAACGCCCGCTGAGCAGCTCCTCACCGCGACTCCACAGCAGGGTCTGACCGCGACGCCGCACCAGCTGACAGCGAATGCCGTCCCACTTCCATTCGAGCTGCCAGTCGCGCACGTCGCCGAGCGATTCCGGCGCCGCCTCGAGTGGGTACGCGAGGTAGAACGGATACGGCCGGCTCCAGTTGCTCTCGTCGCTCTCCGCCTGCAGCAGCCGCGCATACCACTCGGCGCTTGGCTCCCACTGCCCCATCAGGCGATGCGCCAGCGCATCGGCGGGCACCCCGCTCACCTGGGCGAGCGCGCGCACGACCAGGCCGTCCGAGACGCCCACGCGAAAGGCGCCGGTGATGAGCTTGTTGAAGACAAAGCGCGAGGTGCCGCCGAGTCGCGACCATGCCTCACGCAACGCGGCCCGCTGCGCATCAGGCGCCATGCGCGCCAAGGGGAGCAGCCGCTCCTCCACCCACCAGGCAAAGGGCGCGTCGTCGTCCCCGGTGGTCTCGGGGACGAGCAGGGTGATGGCCTCCGCCAGATCACCCGCCTGCGCGTAGCTCTCCTCGAACAGCCACATCGGCACGTTGGCCGCCTCGGCCGCCCACGCGCGCAGATCGGGCGCCTTGACCAGGCGCTTCGGGCGGCGCCCCAGCAGGAACGCCGCCGCCCACGCCGCGTCGGCGTTGGACGCGGTGCCAAAGAACGCCACCAGTGCCGCCACCTTTTCATTGGTGGCCGTTGTGGCATCGATGGCGTCGTAGAGATCGGCGAAGGCGCGCATTAAGCCATCGTCTCATCGGCTGTGTCTGCCGGAGCTTCCGCACTCGCATCATGCCCGCTGTCGGCCGCCGCGTCGCCCTCCCAACGCGTCGCGAGCACGTGCGCGTCGCGCCCCTGCTCGGTGAGCCACTGCACCACCTGGCTCGTGAACCCATGCGTCACCCACACCTGCTCGGCGCCGGTCGCCTCGATGGCGCCGAGCAGTTGCGGCCAGTCGACATGATCGGAGCAGGTGAAGCCGGCATCGACGCCCCGCCGGCGGCGCGCGCCGCGCACGCGCATCCAGCCGCTGGCGAAGGCTGTGCGTGACTCACCGAAGCGGCGCATCCAGCTCGTGCCGATCACACTCGGTGGCGCGATGACGATGGCGCCCGCGGTCGGTTCGCCCTTCGCGAGATCGCCCACGTAGCGCGTTGGCGGCAAGGTGACGCCCGCCTCGCGGTACAGCGTCGTCATCCGCTCCACCGCGCCATGCGTGAGGATGGGGCCGATCGCCGGGTCGAGCATGGCGAGCAGTCGCTGCGCCTTGCCCAGCGCGTAGCCGCAGAGCACCGACGTGCGCCCCGCACGCACATTGCCGGCCCACCAGGCATTGATCTCCGCGGCCACCTGCGCCGGCGGGGCCCACTGATAGATCGGCAGGCCGAACGTGCTTTCGGTGATGAAGGTGTGGCAGCGCACCGGCTCCCACGGCGCACAGGTCGGATCGGGATCGGTCTTGTAGTCGCCGCTCACCACCCACACCTCGCCGCCGTACTCCACGCGCACCTGCGCCGAGCCCAGGATGTGGCCCGCCGGGTGCAGCGAGAAACGCACGCCGTTGATCGTACGGGTCTCGCCGTACGGCATGGACTCGAGCCCACGCGCCCACGTGCCCAGCCGCTCGCGCGACACGCCAGCGCCGGCGTCACTGACGAGATAGGCGTCGCATCCCCAGGTGAGATGGTCCCCGTGCGCATGCGTGACCACGGCGCGCGGCACCGGCTTCCAGGGATCGATAAACACATCCGCGGCCTCACAGTAGAGGCCGCGGTCGCTCACCGTGAGCAAGGGCGGGTGGGCCATGGGGGTAGAATGCGGGGGAAGGGCGGAGGTTCCGGGGGGTCGGGTCAGATCGGAAGTCAGAGGTCGGAGGTCGGAGCTGAGACGTGAGTAACCCCTCAGTAGCTGTGTTGAAAGTCAAGCGGTGGTGAGGGACGGGGCAGCCCAGCGCTGCCCCGTTTTCATCATG
>JAIEMN010000056.1 GCA_019752115.1 Gemmatimonadaceae bacterium | reverse complement strand
CCGATTCTCGCGCAGGACCCAGCCGCGAGGCCACCACGGTGGCCTTGACTAGTTGGCCTTTCTCATAGAAGGCGTCCGAGCGATCCACGGCATTCGAGCGTGCGGGATGCCGTGGGTCCATTGGACGCCTTGGATGTAATCAGTTCGCTGGTCTTGCCGACCGCACGGAGGCGGCCTCGCTTACTTGCCCGCCGGCGCTTTCGTCACGGGCACCATCACGTGCGCATACGGCGTGCCCTTCCACATCACGAATGGGCCGCCGTTCGCCGGGTCGGTCGGCAACACGTCCAGCATTTTCGGGTCGGGAACGAGCACCATCACGTGCGGCTCGCCATTCTGAATCCACTGGTTGTTCGGCGAAGGCGCCTTGGCGAAGGGATCCGTGTTGCTCACCGGCATGTCACCCTGAAGCATGTAACCGAACGCGAGTTGCTTCACCGTCGGGCGGGCCTGCTTCATCCAGGCGTCGATGAAGCCGCGCCACGGCGCATCGAGGCACATGGGTGTGTTGTTCGGGACGTCGGGCATGTCGGGCATACAGACCCAGTCGCTCGTGCCTTTGCGAAGCACGCGCCCGTCGGACGCCATCACCGTGGCGTGCTTCGCCACACCTGCCGGTGCGGCACTCAGGGCGTTGACCACGAGCTTGGCGTCGGCGGTGGACTGCGCGGCGAGGGGAGCCATGGGGAGTGCGGCCGCGAGAACGAGAGGTAGGAAGTGGGCGGGACCAGCGTATCGCATGGCGAGCTCCTGAGGTGGGACAGGTAAGGAGGGAAGCGCATAGCGCGTCCCGGGCACGTCCGTCACTAGACCAAACGGTCTAGTGATGGGCAAAAAAAGAGAGCGCGTCTATCCGGCGGGCAGCGCGACTGCGCCCGATGCAGGAGCACCGAGGGCGCCGAAGTAAAAGTCGAGCACCTGCTGCAACGGCCGTGGGTTCCTGATCAGGCGTGAGCGTAAGGCAGCGCCTTCCCAGGCGTTCACGAGCAGATCGGCCATGACGCTCACATTCGTGTGGGCCGGGAGCTCGCCCTGACTGCGGGCTTCCTCGAGGCAGACGGCGAAGCCAGCGGCAATCTGACCGAGGCAGCCATCGATCTTGACCCGAAAGAGCTCGCTCGCCCCGGAAAGCTCCTGCCCCAGCGCACCCAGGAAACAGCCGAGGTAGCCTTCCTGATCGTAGGAACGCTGTACGCCGTCGAAGAAGTCGCGAATGCGCTGTAGCGGGGGCCGGTTTCGATTGGTGAGCGTGGCGGCGAGGAGTTCGCGCACACCGCCCTGATAGGCGTCGATCAGCTGCAGCGCAAAGTCTTCCTTGGACGCGAAGTGATGATAGAACGACCCCTTCGGCACGCCGGTCTCGCTCAGGAGTTCGGCGACGCCGATTGCGTGATAGCCGCGCTGGAGCATCAGGCGCAGACCAGCTTCAATGAGGCGTTGTTTGGTTTCGTGCACGGGCGGGTGGATATAGACCGCTTGGTCTAGTAGTGCCTATTCTGCGGTCGTCGGCCGCGGCGGTCAAGAGCCCGTCGCGCCAGGCTGGAAAAAACACCACCGGGACGCCCCTGCTGGGACGCCCCGGTGATGGAGTGCTCGTATTGTCAGAGGCGCCGGTCGGAATCGAACCGACGGTGGGAGATTTGCAGTCTCCTGCCTTACCACTTGGCGACGGCGCCAGCTCCGTCAACGACGGATCGGAAATGTAGGGGGTGCCCCGCCGATAGGGTAGCGAGGTCGCGCGATCCGGGTGGGCGGCATTCCAAAAACAAGTGCTTGCAAATCTCTGTTACAACACCAATGTTGATGAAGAATGACCACGACCGCTACCGCTTCTTCGGCGATTCACCTCCTACGGGGAGCCGCGGCGCACATCGAGCGCACGCTCGGTCGCGCGCTGGAATCGCATGGCATCACGCCGGCGCAGTTCGAGCTCCTGGCGGCGATTGCCCGGGTCGAGGGGACTGGGGGCGGATGTAGCGAGCTGGGTCGGCAGATGGCGGCACCGGGTCCGGATGTCACCAGAATGGTCGACCGTCTCTATGCTGCCGGGTTGGTGGCGCGTGAGAGGGATAGTAAGGACCGCCGAGTGGTGCATGCGGTGATGACCGAGAAGGGGCGGGCGTTGCTCCAGGTGGTGGCGCCGGTGGTGGCGGCCGCCGAGGAATCGATCTTTGAGGGGGTCGGCGAGGACGAGCTGGAGCGGCTGTCGGACGTGTTGGAGTCGATCCGTACCAAGAGCTGCGGTCGGACCGCCGAATCGGCGGTCTGACGGTCTGGGGTTCCGGCGGGAACCCTTTCTTTGAATCAAATGTTTGTTCTCACGAACACCGTTACACTAACCGGATATTACTGAGATGCTCCGTTCCGAACCGCTTTCCGCCGCGCTCCTCACCGGAGAGTTCGCCGTCGCCAACGGTCGCCTGAGTGCGGCCGAAGCGGCCATCGCCCGCCGCTCTGTCCGCAGCTACACCGACCAGCCGGTCACCGATGACGAGGTCCGCGACCTCCTCGAGCTCACCGGCCGCGCGCCTTCCGCCTTCAATCTCCAGCCGTGGCGCTTCGTCGTCGTGCGCGATCCGCAGGTGAAGGATCAGCTTCGCGCCGCCGCCTATGGCCAGAAGCAGGTCGCCGACGCGCCGGTGGTGATCGCCATGTACGCGGATATGGAAGACACCATGGCCCACCTCGACGAGGTGGTGCACCCCGGTCTGGACCCGGAGAAGCGCGAGAGCACGTTGGCCATGCTCCGCAACACCTTCGGCGGCATGACCCCCGAAGCCCGCGGCGTCTGGGCCAATGCCCAGGCCAACATCGCGCTGGGCTACCTGCTCCTCATCGCGCGCTCCGAGGGGTTCGCGACGTCGCCCATGCTCGGCTTCAATGCCGACACCGTGAAGTCGCTCCTCGGCATTCCCGCGCATGCCACGGTGACGTCGCTGGTCGCCATCGGCCACGGCGCCGACGAAGGCTTCGAGTCGCATCGCCATACGGTGGAGCGCGTCGCCATCTTTCGCTGATGGCGCTCACGCTTCCCGTCTTCCCGCTGGGCGTCGTGCTCTTTCCGGGCACGGCGCTCCCGCTGCACCTCTTTGAGCCGCGGTATCGGCAGCTCCTCGCCGATGTCCGCGCCGGCGACTCCCGCTTCGTCATCCTCCCCGGGATGGCCGGCATTCCCGAGCGGGAGTTGCCCCCCGGCCGCATGGCCTGCGTTGCCGAAGTCACCGAAGTCGAGATGCTCCCCGACGGTCGCTCCAACATCATGGTGCGCGGCCGCGAACGCGTGGCGCTCACGGACTTCGTGCCGCATCCCGCGCTCTATCACGTGGCTGAATTCCACGAGATCGACGACGAACCCGGCGACAGCCCCGTCGCTCTCGCCGTGGCGGCGGATGACGTGACGCAACACTTCCGCCGCGTCGTCAACGCCGTGCGAATCCTCGGCGACAACACGAGCCCACCGCCACCGCTCCCCGAGTCCCCCGCGCAACTCGCGTGGACGATCGCGTCGATGATCGACTTCGACGTCGAGCAACGCTACACGCTCCTCGCCGAGCGCCGCCCCTTGGCACGGTTATCGCAGGTGGACGCCGTCCTCCGCCGCGTCCTCCCCGACCTGGAGCTGCGAGCCGCCATGCACCAAACCACCCCCCGCACCTAACCGCCCCACGTATACGCAGTACGTATACGCAGTACGTATACGCAGTACGTATACGCAGTACGTATACGCAGTACGTAT
>JAIEMN010000055.1 GCA_019752115.1 Gemmatimonadaceae bacterium | reverse complement strand
GGAGCCGCCCCTCACCCCGGCAGACCTGTCGCGTTTTCGCTTGCCAGGAGTGTCGAATATTCAGTCGCCATCAACAGCTTGTGCCTTCCGAGTCCTTACGTGACGCAATTGCGAACGGTGCATCGCGCGCGGAACTCCGCTCGCTCAGCCGTGCCGACACGCGCCAAACCCTGCGTGAGGATGGCATCGCCAAGGTGCGTGCCGGACTCACCACGCCCGACGAGGTGCAGCGTGTCATCGCACAGTGAGCGCAGCGGCTTTACGCTACTGGAGCTCCTCGTGGTCATCGCGATCATCGCGATTCTCGCGTCGTTCATCGCTCCCTCGATCTTCAGGAACGTGTCCGACGCGAAGTCCACCACGGCGCGCTCGCAGATCGAGACCTTTACGCTCGCTCTCAACGCCTTTCGTCTCGACAACGATCGATTCCCCACCAGTGACGAGGGTTTGCAGGCCCTCCGTGCTCGGCCTGTCTCTCTCGATGAACAATCGACCTGGAAGGGGCCATACCTCACCAAGGACATTCGCCCGGATCCCTGGGGCCGACCGTACGTCTACCGCTCGCCCGGTGACGTGGAAGCGGGCTCGTTCGACCTGTATTCGCTCGGACGGGATGGTCGTATCGGGGGCGACGGGGAGGATGCCGACATCACGTCGTGGGGCGGAGCGGTGCCGCCATGACGAGCGGCGAACTGGCGGGCGGACTGCGGCTTCTCGCGCAGCTGTGTCGCTCGGGGATGCCTACGGGTCGTGTACTACAGGTCTTCCC
Source organism: Gemmatimonadaceae bacterium (assembly GCA_019752115.1). NCBI lineage: Bacteria > Pseudomonadati > Gemmatimonadota > Gemmatimonadia > Gemmatimonadales > Gemmatimonadaceae > Gemmatimonadaceae bacterium. The sequence goes on along the minus strand of JAIEMN010000055.1, from coordinate 10,841 downwards.
GGAACTGGCTCCGCCCGCGTGGCGCCCCGTCGCTGCGCGTATGCGGCAGCTTGCCGAACAGGGCGTTCCTGTTTCGGATGCTCTCGCGGCGTCGACGCCGAATGTCCCGACATTCGTGCTGGCGCTGCTGCGCGCCGGTGAGCGTGGTATCGGTCTCCCGCTCGCGTTTGAGCGCGCGGCGCAAGAGGCCGAACGGGTGCAACAGCAACGGGAGGCGATTCAGCAGAGCCTCGCGTATCCGATACTGCTGTTGGTCGCGGCGGTGTCGTGCGTTGCGCTCATTGTCTTTGTCGTGCTCCCGCGGTTCCGTGAGGTCCTCAGCGGTCTCGGACAGGACCTGCCACTCGTCGCGGCGCTCCTTCTGTCGAGCATGGATCACGTCAACGTTTCGATTGCTGCGCTGCTTTTTCTGGCCGCTACGATAGGCTGCCTACTCTACGTGTATCGCGCATCACCCGAACGTCAGCGACAATTGGCGAAGGGTCTCCTGGCGATACCGGGGCTCGGAGGGATCGTGCATCGACTGGCGACGGCGCGATACTGCACGGTCATTGCGGCGCTGCTCGAGCTCAAGACACCCGCCGCGACCGCCATGGCCATTGCCAGTCCCACGCTCGGAAATCCAGAGCTGGAGTGGCGAGCGGCCGCTGCCCGCGAGGATGTGCTGAACGGGGCCCGAATCAGTCACGCGCTCGCCGCTCGCGTGGTGGTGGCTCCCGGGTACGAGGCACTGCTGCGCGTCGGTGAAGCCTCCAGCGCGTTCGCATCGGCGCTGCACCACGTCGCCGATGTCGCCTATACCGACGCCAGTGCTCGCACGCGCGCGCTGGTGCGCATCATCGAACCCGCGCTTGTCGTCGCGATCGCCGTATTCGTCGCAGCGGTTGCCATGGTCTTGCTGCAGACCGTGTACTCCGTACGACCCGCGGGCGTATGAGAATCGGATTCTCGACCTTGGAGCTGCTGGTCGTACTGACCCTGCTGGCGGCGCTCGCACTCCTCAGTACGCCGGCGTTTCGTCGGAACAACGATCCTCACCTCGACCGCGGCGAATCGGCTCAGACACTCTGCGCCACGGCGGCGGTCGCGAAGCGCATGGCGCGCCGCGAGTGGCGGACGGAACGCACCATACATCGCGAGAGCTGCTATCCGGATGGACTCCTGATTCGAGACTCGATGCCATGGTAAGGCGACGCACATCGAACCGCGCTGCTGCGGCTCGTCGTCCCGGGATCGTCCTGCTGGAAGCCATGGTCGCCCTCGCGCTCATCGGACTCGTCGGCCTCTCCTTTGTCACCGCACTGGTCGATGCCGAGCGCAACGTGGATCAGGGGGCCCGCGCGGAGCGCGAGCTAGTCGCCGCCGCAGCACTGATGGACGCCGCCATGCTGTGGTCGCGCGAAGAGCTGGACATGCGGCTCGGTTCGCGCACCCAGGGCCCGTGGCGGCTCACGATTCAACGCGCGAGTCCGACGCTGTACGCCCTGACGCTGACCGACTCGCTTGGCCGACGGACGTTGCTGCAGAGCGCCGTCCTCCGCACGGAGAGCGCGCCGTGAGTGGGAAGCGAAGCGGCTTTACTCTTCTGGAGGTGATCATCGCGGTTGCCATGACGGCGACCGTGTCATTGCTCGCGACCGCCATGGTCAGCGCCGTGTCCACGTCGCGCGAGCAGTTGGCCCGAGTGACTCAACGCGATGGCCAGATCATGCTCGCCCGGTGGCGGTGGCGCGAACTGGCCTGGCAGGCGGACCCGTATCCCATCCGGGCCGAAGCGGGGCGCCCATTCGACGGGACGCCTCGACGGGTCACGTTTTGGTCGTGGTGTCGAGGTGCCGATGACACCGAGTCACCCTGCTTCGTGGCGGCGGCCATACTCGTTCAGCCGGCCGGTGCATCACTCGCCCTGACCGCGGGTGGACGGTCCGATCAGTTTCCCCTACTCGGACCGGCGCCAACCTTCCGATTTCTCGACGATGATATCTCGCCGCCGCGGTGGATCGAATCATGGGTCGAGTCGCGACGGTATCCACGAGGTATCGCGATCGTGTCAGCGGCGGAGACGACCGTGGTTCGCATGCGAGAGACCGCACGATGAGACGGGGCGCCGCGCTACTGGTGGTACTCGTCGCGCTCACGAGCTTGTCGGTGATTGCCGTCGCGGCTCGTCAGCTGGCGGCGAGCGCACTCTCGCAGTCTGCGAATCGACAGTTTCTGGTGCGCGCGCAATTTCAGGCGGAAGGATGCGCGGCGGCGTTGATCAGCGCCACGCAGGCGCGGCTGGGCGCCGCTGCGACCACGGACCAACAGGATGCCGTTTGGGCGACGCTCGCTGATTCGATACCCCCTGTCACGACGTCACCGTGTCTGCATTCCATCCGACCGCTCGGCGACCAGGTCGACGTGAACGGAGCGGATACGATGGCGCTGCGAAGCGCACTGATCGACATGGCTGGATCGGACGCCGATCGCCTGTACGACCTGCTCATGGACTGGCGTGACCGGGACGGCGATGTTCGACCCGGCGGGCGGGAGCGTCCAGGATACCAGTCGCTTGGGCTGTGGGGACCGGCAGACGGCCGCATCGCCTCGCTCGAGCAACTCTTGGACATTCCGGAGTTCGCCCCGTACCGGCGACTGCTCCCGGCCTACGTGGGAGTCGATGATGCCCCGTTGTGGACGGGGCGGACGTCTGCCGTGCTCTCCCAGCGAACCGTCGCCCTGAGTCACCAAGAGCGGCTCCCGGTCGGATGGGAGGTTGTCTTTGCAATTCCGGCACCGGTAGGTGCGCTATGCGCGGCAGTTCGGTTCCGTGTGGTTCGGGACGGAGCCCATGTAGTCGTCGCTCGTCGACTCGTTCGCACGGTCGAGCAACATCGGAAGGCGACCGAGCAGGAGATCCCATGCGGTTGATGTTCACCCACGCGTGGCGATCGCAACGGCGTTCGCAGGCTGATGTGGTGGTGATCGAAGGTAATGCCCTCCGTTGCCTTCGAGCGTCTGGTTGGGAAGAACACGCGCTGGATCAGTCGCTGTCGATCGAGGTCCATGACGGCGAGGCGTGGCTGTCCCGCGCGCAAGCGATCGTGAAGGGGACATTCGCCGATCCAGCGTCGCGACGACGTTTGATCGTCTGCCTGGGGCGACCATTTGCCGTGATGAAGCGCATTCCTATCACGCCGGGTGACGCGCTCGCTGAGGTGAGCCGGCGCGTGCGCGAGGCACCTGAACGCTACTTCATAGGACTGGGAGAGCAGGCGCGGACGGCGAACGCTGCATGGGCGCCGAACGGCGATACCTGGATCGCGGGCTTTCGGGGCGAAGCCGTGGACATGGCGCGCCGACTTGGTCAGGCATGTGGCTACACGAACACGCTCGTTGTTCCCCTGCGCCCGCCGACTTGGTCTCCCGAGGGCCAAGTCGACCGATCGAATGACCTGGACTTCTCCGTTCCCGTCGTGACATTGAACGACAAGGGGACACCACTCTTCGTAGCCCCGTCGCCCATCGGCAAATCCGATCATCCCGCCATAAGCATGGCGAGGCGCTCGGCGTTGGCCGCCGCCTGCGTCGTCGCCGGATACCTCGGAAGCGTGGGGATCGCGCGTCTGTCGGATGAATGATTGTTGCGTCGGGAAGCAGAGACGCTCACTAGGCTGCAGCGGCTGGCCGCGCAGGTGGATGAGCAGGCGGCCGAGGTGGGGCAGGCGCGCGCGTTCTATGGGAGTGGGCCAATGCTTCCACCCCTCAATGACCTGGCGCGGGTGCTCGGCGACGTGGGAGAGCTTCAGTCTCTGGATTTGACCGACTCAACGTTCCGCCTCTCCGTTGCCGGCGAGCACGCCACTGACCTTCCGGAGCGCCTACGCGGGCTCGCATGGGTGCGTGATGCGCAGTTTGCCGGTGCCATCACGCATGAGCCAGGCTCCTCGGTCGAGCGCGCCACGATTATCGGCCGCCGAGTGTCATCGGTTCGCGACGGGGGAAGACGATGATTCATGCCAACGCCGTTGACCCGACAGTGAACCCCAGGCGCGGCTCCCGTACCCTTCGTGGTGGACTGCCTCTGCTCGTCGTGTTGATGGTCGTACGTCTCTTCGGCACCGCCGAATGGTTGGTCGCTCCCGCGACGGCCGTCACTGAGGGGCAAAGCGCCAAAGTGGCGAGCGCACGAGCCTTGCTGCGCGACTCTTCGAGCGTTCTCAGCGCCAGTCGCGCAACCGCGCGCGCCGCGGCGACGCTACATCGGGAGCGGATTCCCGGCACATCCATGCAGGCCAGCGAGGCGTTGGTGCAGCGGGTGTCGGACGCCGCGCTCGAGAACAACCTCGATCTCCTCGCGGTATCGACGCTTGATCCGCGCCGCGTAAAGAATACTGTGCCCGTTACCGAGATCGGCGTACAGGTCGACGCGCGCGGGAGCTTGGAGGCCGTCAGCTCGTGGTTACTGGCGTGCGAAGGGAACGCTCCGCACCTCCGAATCCGCTCGCTCAGTCTACATCGAGAGGGATCGGGCGACCCAGGGACCGTGCGGGTCTCGGCGAGGGTTTTCGCATTGCGCGCGGCGACAAGCTACGCGTCGAGGGCCGGCCTATGAACGCCCGCATTCAAGCTCTACCGGTCGTGTGGCAGTCGCTCGCCGCGGTGCTGCTGCTGCTGACGGGGGCCGGCGCGCACCGACTTCGCATCGGCGAATCTGACTCGGCCGTCGCTTCCGATCGCCGATGGACGCAGGCCGCGACGCGAGCGCTCGATCTCCACATCGATGAGGCGTCGCAGCTCGAGTCCCAGGCCGACTCGCTTGGCGCGTCAAGTGTATTCGGGGCGCCCGTAGAGACTGCGTCCCCCGCGCCTGAGGCGGCGGCTCCAACACCAGACTCACCCCGATCACTGACTCTGCGAGGTGTTCTTGGCGGTCCGCCCTGGCTCGCGATTGTTGCGGGCATACCCGGTCGCACCGAGTCGCGAGTTGTCGCTGAAGGCGATACGGTGGGCGGAGGGCGCGTGCTCTCGGTCCGCGCCAATGAGGTACGCATCCGACGAGCGGATCGCGTGGATACGCTTCGGTTCACGTCGGATTGGAGGAACTAATGCATCAGCGTCCGTATCGAATCGCGCTGCTCGCCGGCGCCGCGTTCGTGTGGGGCACGCCTGCGCGTCCCGAGTCGCCCGGCGCCGGAAGAGCCGCGGACGGCGACTCGCTGATTCGTGGGCGCGGCGACTCGATCACCGTGCGCATTGTGGATACGGATATCCGCGCGGCCATTCAAGCGATGGCGCGTTGGCTCGACCGACCGGTCGCCTTTGGTGCGCTCCCGTCCGTTCGCGTTACGATTGAGTCGGCGCGCCCCCTCCCGCGCACCCAGCTGCTTCCGCTGCTCCGCAGCACGCTCGAGGCAAATAATCTCGAGCTGCAGAGTGATTCTGCTGCGGGGCTCTACCGGGTGCGCACTCGAGAGCTTCAACGAGCTGCCGGACCGTCTGCCGCTGAGCGTCCGCCGCAGGGAATCGTGAGCGGAGGCATCGAGCTATTCGTGATCCACCTCAAGCACGCCCGCGCTGCCGACGTGGCGGCCGGCGTGAATGCCCTGTACGGACGGGCATCCGCGTTCGGTGAACTCGGGGCGGAGCCACGGAGCATTGGCAACGATGGGGGCATTCGCCCATTGGCGACGCCGAATCGCGGCGCGCCGCCGGGCGTCGCGCCCGCCTCGCTGCCGCCCGTGGCTGCGAGCAGTGCAGGGCCGCCGATGTCCGCGGGCGGAAGCCTTGCGCGGGGGGCCAGTCTCTCCGCGGAGTTGACCATTGTCCCGGACCCCCGGAGCAATGCGCTGTTTGTGCGAGCCACGCGGCAAGATTTCGCGTTGGTCGAAGCGGCCGTGCGGGAGCTCGATGTTCGACCCCTGCAGGTCCTCGTGGAAGTCTTGATCGCCGAGGTGCGGCGCGATCGGAATCTGATCTATGGGATGGACGTCGCCGTGGCGCAGACTGAACTCCCCGGGCGCTCCGGGGGAACCTTGGGCGGAACGGTGTCAGGCGCCTCCGCCTCCGATCTCATCGTGCGGCTGCTCACCTTCCAGACGGGTACGGTCGACATCAACGCGACCCTGAGGGCGGCCGCGTCGCGAGGCGAGGTACGCATTCACAGCCAGCCGGTGCTCATCGCGGCCAACAATGAGTTGGCGGAGATTCTGGTCGGCAGCCAGCGTCCCTTCATTCAGGTGCAGCGGTCGTTGCCGACCGACGCGCCGATTCGCGATCAAGTCGTCCAGTACAAGGATGTGGGAACGCGCTTATCTGTACGGCCCACGATCAGTGCGGACGGGTACGTCATGCTCGCGGTGACGCAAGAGATCAATGCCGCGACGACGGAAACCGCATTCGATGCGCCCGTAATTTCGACACGCAGCGTGCAGACGCAACTGCTGATTCGCGACAAGCAGACGATTGCCTTGGGTGGCCTGACCGATCGCCAGCAGGACCAGTCCCAGAGCGGCGTGCCGGTGCTCTCGTCCATCCCGTGGGTCGGAGGACTCTTTGGTCGGACCACGAGACGGACCAGCGATACGGAGCTCTATGTGTTCTTGACCCCCCGCATCATTCGGGACGACGCGGACGCCGACGCCGTGACGTCTCCCCTGCGCAGTCGCATTCCGCCGGAGGACCGATGAACGGTGCCGTGCACGAATTGCTGGGCCAGAGCCGCGCCATGCACGATGTGCGCGCGCTGGTGCAGCGCGTCGGTCCTGGCGACCTTCCCGTGCTGATCGAAGGAGAGACCGGCGTCGGCAAAGAACTCGTCGCGCGGGCCATCCATCACGTATCGAGACGGCGCGGGCCCCTGGTCCCGTTCAACGTCTGTGCGATTCCCGAGGCCATGTTCGAAGCTACGCTCTTCGGACACACCCGTGGGGCCTTCACTGGAGCGCATGACAGCAGCCGCGGCTTCCTGCAGGAGGCGCACGACGGTACGGCATTCTTCGATGAGATCGGCACACTGAGCCTGGCCAATCAGGGAAAGCTCCTCCGGGCCATCGAAATGCAACAATTTCGACCCGTGGGCGCCAAGCAAGATGTGACCAGCCGATTCCGTGTGGTCGTCGCTACCAATATCCCGTTGGCACAGCTCGTGGCCGAGGGCAGTTTCCGGACGGACTTGGGGTACCGATTGGCTGGAGCCCGAATCGCCGTGCCGCCGCTGCGCGAACGCCGGGAGGATGTGCCGCAGCTGCTCGCCGCGTTCTGGGGGGAGTATCATGGCGGGCCCCTACGACTCGAGGGCGCTGCACATGCTCACCTGCAGCAGTACGATTGGCCCGGCAATGTGCGCGAGCTTCGCTTGCTGGCGCAACGTCTCGCGCTGCTGGCTGACGAGCCGGTGCTCAGCCGCGAGTTGGTCGCCGCTTGTTTGCTCCCCATGCGGCCATCCGCCGCGAGTCCAGCGCAGGTACGCGCCGACGTGCAGACGCACGCCGATAGTGCGGCGGCCTCCGCGTTGGTCTCGTTGCTGGAGCGGCATGAATACGATGTCGCGAACGCGGCGGCATCGATCGGGATCCACCGCTCGACGCTCTATCGGCGGCTGCATGCCGCGGGCTTGAATGTCAACCGACTCGGCCGGCACTCGCGCTTCGATGAGAGGCCGGCGCGGACTGCGACGGCGCCGACGTTCAGCGGCGGACTTGACCCGACCCGATTCATCACCTGAGAGGCCGGACTCACGAAGGGGAACGTCCGCGGATTGCACGGCAACGTGTCGCGTGCTGTCGCGCGACAGTCGCGCCGGGTCGCGCGACATCGTGACGAGCGGATCCTGCACGTAGTTCGCTAATGTGCTGTGGCGTCATGACTTAACGCCTCGTGGTGGAGTGGCCCGCCTTGTGCCAAGCGTTCGGGTGTCTTCCCCTATCCCGAGGGCTGTGAATGATGGCACGTAAGAATCGAGTGAGTGGTGCACGACGGTCGTGGTGGTGCATTGGGACGTCGCTGATTGGACTACTGGTCGCGATGATCACGAGCGCGGCGTCAGCGCACGCACAGTCGGGCACCTTGGTCAAAGTCAAGCCGAATGGCGCGATTACGGTGTTTGGCGCGACCAAGGAAGTCACCGTTGACTTCTGCTACCTCGAGTCACTCAACGGCCCCGGGACGCCCGTCATCAAGGTGAACGGCGTCGATGCGACGAGCAGCTTCTCGTTCTCGTCGGTCACGATCTCGGGGTGTGATGTGGCGGAGCGTGCCACTGGAACGGTCGATGTGCCATCGAGCGTGTACGCCTACTATTACGCGCCGCTCAACAACTACCTGTACGACGATCAGGTGATGCTCTTTGCGCCTGCGGCAGTGCGGGAGCTCAAGGTCGTGCCGACGACGCAGCTGACGACGTTACGACCGGGCGTGAGTGGATCACTTACCTATGAGGTGCGAAATACCGGCGAGAAGACCGACACGGTGAAGGTCCGTGCCACGTGCTCCGGCTCAGGAATCGGGACCTGCACCGTACCAGACAGCACGCTGTACATCAGTGCGGGGAGCTCGGGGACCGCCACAGTGACGGGAACCGCCTCCGGCACCGCTGGCACACAGGCCTATGTGACGCTCCGCGCACTGAGCGCCGATGGAACCACGAAGGACTCGTCGTGGACCGATGTACGGGTGGCGGCGGCGCCCAGCGCCGGCATCAGCGTCGTGAGCGCGACCGACGATCTTGATCGCGGGAGCTGCGTGACGATCGCTGCTGGCGACGCCGCCTCGTCGGAGTGCGGCGACTTGCGACTGGTACATGCGCTCCCTAGCACCACGCGCATGAACCGGACGCGCACGCCCGCGTTGCTCTATAGCAGCAGCACTGCTGCGCCCGCGCCATCGGTAAGCGTCGAGGTTTCAGTCGGGAGTTCACCACCGGATTCTCTGGTCATTTGTCTCACCGTCTCGAGCGTCTCCATGAGCGACTGTCGCTCGGCGGCGGCGCCTTCCGGCTCAAGCGCCAAGCGCTACACGCGGGTCCTTGATGGGTGGACCGCCTCGACGGGGCTCTATCCCTATACCGTGGAAGTCCGCTCGCTCACCGGCGGGTCGAGCTCCAGTCAGTACGCGTACGGTAAGCTCGCGGTGGTCAATCGGGCCGGCAGTCCGTACGGCGCGGGCTGGTGGCTGACCGGCGTCGACCAGGTGGTTGGCAATCCCGCGTCGACGGACACGCTGCTGTGGGTCGGCGCGGACGCCAGTACGCGCGTCTTCACGAGCATCGGTACGAGCGGCGGGATCAAGCGATTCGTCGCCAAGTCGCTCGACCGGCCGGATACGGTGTTCTACAACAGCAGCGCTGGCGACCTCTATCGGCGTCACGTGAAGGATCGGTTCACGACGCACTTCTCCACGTCGACCGGCTTCTACACCAGCACCACGAGCGCGTACGGTACGGTTGTCGACTCGGCGGTCTATACGGGCAGCAGCGGGGCCGCGACCTCGTGGTACATGGGGGCGACGTACGCGCTGTCGTATACGAGCAGCAAGCTCGATAGCGTAGTGGCGCCAAGCGCAGGAAGCACCGCGCGGCGCGTGCGACTGCTTTGGACCGGCAGCAAGGTCGACTCGATCGTCGATCCGGACAACAAGCGAACCCAGTTCGTGTATACGGGCGGCACGAACCGCATTTCGGCGCGCATCGACCGGCGCAATACCCGGAACACCTACGCCTACAACGACACCACGCGCCGAGTGCGGTATGTGGTGGAAGATTCCGGATCCGGGAAGCTCAACCTGGCCACGACGCTGTACGCGGCCGAAGGTCGGGGCGCGTCTCGCGCCGGGGCCGAAGTCGACTCGGTGTACACACTCGTCGATGGCCCGCGGTCGGGCACGATCGACGTCTCCAAGCTGTGGATCAACGCGTACGGTGCCCCCACGCGCATTCGCGATCCGCTCGGCGCCGAAACACAACTGACGTACGACGCCACGTGGCCGATGTTGGTGAAGTCCGTACGGAACCCGATGCGACTGCTGACCGAGTCGTTCTACAACAGCCGCGGCCTTGAAGATTCGACGCGGACGATCGGGTTGCGCACCGGCACCGACACCTCGGTGACCCGCTACACCTGGGACAGCAAGTGGCGTTCCGTGACCGCCACCACGGCGCCGACCGGTGAAGCCACGAGCGCGAGCTACGACGCGACCTACGGACACACCGACTGGCAGCAGACCGGTTCGAGTTCATCGACGCGGGTGACCTATGCCTACAACCTGAGCGGGCTCACCGCGGGCACCGTCAAGACCGTCTCGCGGCCCCCGAGCAGCGCCGTGGACAGCCTGTACTACGATGGCAATGGCAATCTGTCCCGCACGCGCTCTGCCATCGGCTTCGTCTCGCTGGTGTTTCGCGACGGGGCCGGCCGCGATACGCTCGGCATCACGCCGGTGGATAGTGCCACGGGGCGCGATTCCACCAACCTGCTCTCGTCTGGTTCGCGCGCCTACACGCGGTACGATGTCATGGGGCGCGTGAATTTCAGCATGACCAAGGGCGTCGGCGTCACGGACCTCCACAGCATCAGCCATCCGGCGGACTCGCTGTGGGTCACGCATGCGTTCGATGATATCGGTCGCGTAACCGCGACCAAGCGCTTCTACCGGAAGACGGCTGGGGGCGCGATCGATTCGCTGACGACGACCTACGCGTATGACAACGCGAATCGCAAGTATTCCGAGACGCAACCTGGCGCGAGCGCGCGCCAGTGGGCCTTCGATGAAGCGGGCAACGTCATTCAGGAGGTCACGCCGCGGGGGGACAACATTTATGCCACCTACGATGGCGCGAATCGGCTGACGCGGCGGATCGTGCC
>JAIEMN010000054.1 GCA_019752115.1 Gemmatimonadaceae bacterium | reverse complement strand
CGGCAGCAGGGCCATGGCCAGCAGCTTGTTGCGGATGGAATGCGTGAGCCAGCGTGGCGCGAGCAGGGCGCGCAACCTTGGCCAGGGCTTCACGAGAGGGCCCATTCGGCGCAGCGCCGCTCCAGGGTGCGGCGCGAGATGCCCAGCAGCTGTGCGGCCCGGGTCTTGTCGCCCTGCACCGAGTCGAGCACGGCAAGGATGTGCTGCTTTTCCAGCGTGTGCAGGTCGGTCGGTGCCGCTGTGGCAGCGCGGCGTTTCTTGTCCATGGCATAGAGCGCCGACACGTTGAGCGTGCCCAGAATCAGCGAGCGCTCGATCAGGTTGCGCAGTTCGCGCACATTGCCCGGCCAGTCGTACTGCGTGAGGTAATCCATCTCGGCGGCCGTTAGCTGCAGTGGCAAGGCCCCCAGCACGGGGGCGAGCTGGCTGGTGAAGTGCTGCACGAGGTCGGGAATGTCCTCCTTGTGCTCGCGCAGCGGTGGCAGGGCGAGCTCCACCACCTGCAGGCGGTAGTAGAGATCCTTGCGAAAGCGCCCCTCGGCCACCTCCTGCTGCAGGTCGCGGTTGGTGGCGGCGATGATGCGCACGTTCACCGGCAGCAGCTGCTGGCTGCCCACCGGCCGGATCTGCAGGTCTTCGAGCGCGCGCAGCAGGGTGGCCTGCAGCGCCAGCGGCAGCTCGGCTACCTCATCGAGGAACAGCGTACCGCCCTGGGCGTAATAGAACAGGCCGTCGCGCGCGCGTGTGGCGCCGGCGAACGCTCCCTTGGCGTGGCCGAAGAGCTCGCTCTCCATCTGCTCGGGCGAGACCGAGGCGCAGTTGACCGGCACGAAGGGGCCGTGCGCGCGCGGACTCAGGGCGTGCAGGGCGCGCGCCACCAGCTCCTTGCCCGTGCCCGATTCGCCCTGCAGCAGCACCGTGCTGTTGACCGGGGCGACGCGGCGCACCGAGGCCGACAGCTCGGCGATCTGGGTCGAGCGCCCGACGAGGCCGTTGTCGGCGAACTGGCTGCGCGCCAGCGTGTGGCGCAGCACGAAGTTTTCGCGCGCCAGCCGTGCACTCTCGTAGCAGCGCCGCACGGCGTTGAGGATCTGCGGCACGCGAAAGGGCTTGAGGATGAAGTCCGAGGCGCCGGCACGCAGCGCCTCGATGGCCGTGTCCAGGTCGGCAAAAGCCGTGATCAGGATGACCTGGCCCGTGTAGCCGTGCTCGCGCAGGTCCTTGAGCCAGACCACGCCATTCATGCCGGGCAGGGCGATGTCCAGAATGATCAGATCGACGTGGTGGTCACGCAGCAGCGCGGCGCCGTCTTCCGCGCTACCGGCCTCGTGCACGGTCTGGCAGCGCGGCCCCAGGGTCTTGACGAGGAAGTTGCGCATGCCCGGCTCGTCGTCGACGACGAGGATGGACCAGTAGGGCCAGCCTTCGGCCATCTTGGCGCTATCGGCCGGGTGCGGGGTCGGGGTCACGTTGTGCATGCGGGAAGTGAAGGATTCTAGCGAGCACTTCCGAGTGATTTTCTCGGGTATCGCGTGTTTCGACCTGCGTGCAACACGGCGAGGAGATTCGAATTGGGAAGCATTCTTATCTGCTGCATGATGACTTGCGACAACTTGTCGCATCGTCTGCGTCAGGCTGTCTTCTCACGGATCCGATGCTGCGAAGCAGCAATCACGCAAAGCCCTGTGCCGCCTTGGTGTGCCTGCGTCGTAGGTCGAGCATGAGTGCGCGTGTAAATATCAGCCATTACTAAATTAAGGTGCTCCACGAGGGAAAACACGGTCAGGACTTATCAGGAGATTCGCTTGCTGAATCGACTCCGCGTTGATAAATTCGCAGGAGGTTATGCATATCCGTTCCTATCCTGGTAACGGATAAACGTTAGTCACAGGAGACCAGCATGAGTCAACAAGCCCAAGGGAAATTGTCGCGTCGCACCCTGTTCGCAGGGGCGGGCACGGTCGGTGCCGTGGCCGCGGTGGCCAGTCTGCTGCCGGCCGCACAGCCGGCCGAACAGGCTGCCCAGGAGCTCAAGCCCGCGCCCAACAAGGGTGGCGGCTACCAGCTGACCGAACACGTCAAGCATTACTACCAGACCACCCGCCTCTAAACACCAAGTCAAAGCTCAAGCTGGAGAGAGACATGTTGCTCACCAAGAAATCCCCGGCGACCGAGGCCACGGCCCGCTCGCCCTTTGTGCACAGCCTGCGCCGTGGCCTGTCTCAGGCCCTGCCCACCATGGACCGCCGTGCCTTCCTGCGCCGCTCGGGCCTGGGTCTGGGTGTCGGTCTGGCTGCCTCGCAGCTCACGCTCGTCAAGAAGGCCCGTGCCGCCAGCAAGGTGGGTGTGGGTGACGGCAAGATCGAAGTCAAGCGCACCGTCTGCACCCACTGCTCGGTGGGCTGCGCCATCGACGCTGTGGTGGAAAACGGCGTCTGGACGCGCCAGGAGCCGGTGTTCGATTCGCCGATCAACCTGGGTGCGCACTGCGCCAAGGGCGCCTCGATCCGCGAGCATGGTCACGGTGAGTACCGCCTGCGCTACCCGATGAAGCTGGTCAATGGCAAGTACGAGCGCATCAGCTGGGACACGGCACTCAAGGAAATCGCTGACCGCATGCTGGAGCTGCGCAAGGCCAGCGGTCCGGACAGCGTCTACTTCATCGGCTCGTCCAAGCACAGCAACGAGCAGGCGTACCTGATGCGCAAGTTCGTGAGCTTCTGGGGCACGAACAACTGCGACCACCAGGCGCGTATCTGCCACTCCACCACGGTGGCCGGCGTGGCCAACACCTGGGGCTACGGCGCGATGACCAACTCGTACAACGACATGCAGAACAGCAAGGTCGCCCTGTACATCGGTTCCAACGCCGCCGAGGCCCACCCGGTCAGCCTGCTGCACATGCTGCATGCCAAGGAAACCGGCTGCAAGATGATCGTGGTCGACCCGCGTTTCACCCGTACCGCAGCCAAGGCCGACGAGTACGTGCGCATCCGCTCGGGCTCCGATATCCCCTTCCTCTTCGGCCTGCTCTACCACATCTTCAAGAACGGCTGGGAAGACAAGAAGTACATCAACGACCGCGTCTACGGCATGGAGGACGTCAAGAAGGACGTGCTGGCCAAGTGGACGCCTGCGGCTGTTGAGGAGGCCTGCGGTGTGTCCGAGGCTCAGATGATCAAGGTTGCCCGGATGCTCCATGAGAGCCGTCCCGGTACCATCGTCTGGTGCATGGGCCAGACCCAGCACACCATCGGTAACGCCATGGTGCGCGCCTCCTGCATTCTGCAGCTGGCGCTGGGCAACGTCGGCAAGTCCGGCGGCGGCACCAACATCTTCCGTGGCCACGACAACGTGCAGGGCGCGACCGACGTCGGTCCCAACCCCGACTCGCTGCCGGGTTACTACGGCGTCGCCGAAGGCGCGTGGAAGCACTTCGCCAACGCCTGGGGCGTGGACTTCGAGTGGATCAAGCAGCAGTACGCTTCGCCTGCGATGATGACCAAGCCGGGCATCACCGTCTCGCGCTGGATTGACGGCGTGCTGGAGAAGAACGAGCTGATCGACCAGGACCAGAACCTGCGCGGCGTCTTCTACTGGGGCCATGCACCGAATTCCCAGACCCGCGGTCTGGAGATGAAGCGCGCCATGGACAAGCTGGACCTGCTGGTGGTTGTGGATCCCTACCCGTCGGCCACGGCTGCCATGGCCGCCATGCCGGGCAAGCCCGAGGATCTGAACCCCAACCGCGCGGTCTACCTGCTGCCTGCGGCGACGCAGTTCGAGACCAGCGGTTCGTGCACGGCGTCCAACCGTTCCATCCAGTGGCGCGAGAAGGTGATCGAGCCGCTGTGGGAGAGCCGCAGCGACCACATGATCATGTACCAGCTGGCGCAGAGGCTGGGCTTCGACAAGGAACTGGTCAAGAACTACAAGATGCAGAAGGTCAAGGGCATGGACGAGCCCGTGCCCGAAGACATCCTGCGTGAGATCAACCGCAGCGTCTGGACCATCGGCTACACGGGTCAGAGCCCTGAGCGTCTCAAGGCCCACATGCGCCACATGAACGCCTTCGATGTGAAGACGCTCAAGTGCAAGGGCAAGGTGGTCGACAAGGAGACCGGCTACGACATGTCGGGTGACTACTTCGGCCTGCCCTGGCCCTGCTACGGCACACCCGAACTCAAGCACCCGGGCTCGCCCAACCTGTACGACACGTCCAAGCACGTCATGGACGGCGGCGGCAACTTCCGCGCCAATTTCGGTGTCGAGCGCGAAGGCAAGAGCCTGCTGGCCGAGAGCGGTTCGCACTCCGTGGGTGCCGACATCACCACCGGCTATCCGGAACTCGACCATGTCCTGCTCAAGAAGCTGGGCTGGTGGGGTGAGCTGACCGAGGCCGAGCAGAAGGCGGCCGAGGGCAAGAACTGGAAGACCGACCCCTCGGGCGGCATGATCCGCGTGTTCATGCAGAACCATGGCTGCCACCCCTTCGGCAACGCCAAGGCCCGTGCCGTGGTCTGGAACTTCCCGGATCCGGTGCCGCAGCACCGCGAGCCGGTCTACGGTACCCGTCCGGACCTGATCGCCAAGTACCCCACGCACGACGACCAGAAGAACCGTTGGCGCCTGCCCATTCTGTACAAGTCGCTGCAACAGAAGAACGTGGCCGACAAGGTGCACGAGAAGTACCCCCTGATCATGACCTCGGGCCGTCTGGTCGAGTACGAGGGCGGTGGCGAGGAGACCCGCGCCAACCCCTGGCTGGCCGAGTTGCAGCAGGAAGCCTTCGTGGAGATCCACCCCAAGGCGGCCGCTGAGCGCGGTATCCGCAACGGAGAGCGGGTGTGGATGAGCACGCCTACCGGCGCGCGCATCAACGTGCAGGCCCTGGTGACCGAGCGCGTCGGACCCGACACGGTCTGGATGCCCTTCCACTTCTCCGGCCGCTGGCAGGGCGCTGACATGCTGTCTTACTACCCCAAGGGGGCAGCACCCATCGTGCGCGGCGAAGCGGTGAACACGGCGACCACCTATGGTTACGACATCGTGACCATGATGCAGGAAACCAAGACCACCATCTGCCAGATTGAGAAGGCCTGAGGAGTAAGACATGGCACGCATGAAATTTGTTTGTGACGCCGAGCGCTGCATCGAGTGCAATGGTTGCGTCACCGCCTGCAAGAACGAGCACGAGGTGCCCTGGGGCGTGAACCGCCGCCGTGTGGTCACCCTCAACGACGGGGTTCCCGGCGAGAAGTCCATCTCGGTGGCCTGCATGCATTGCAGCGATGCCCCCTGCATGGCGGTCTGCCCTGTCAACTGCTTCTACCGCACCGACGAGGGTGTGGTGCTGCACGACAAGGACATCTGCATTGGCTGCGGCTACTGCTCCTACGCCTGCCCCTTCGGCGCGCCGCAGTTCCCCTCGCAGGGCACCTTCGGTGTGCGCGGCAAGATGGACAAGTGCACCTTCTGCGCCGGCGGTCCCGAGACCCATGGCAGCCAGGCCGAGTTCGAGAAATACGGGCGCAACCGTCTGGCCGAGGGCAAGCTGCCCGCCTGCGCCGAGATGTGCTCGACGAAGGCCCTGCTCGCCGGTGACGGCGACATGGTGGCCGACATCTTCCGCACCCGTGTGTTGCAGCGTGGCAAGGGCGCTGAGGTCTGGGGCTGGGGCACGGCCTACGGTTCGCGCCAGGCTGGCAAGCCCGCACCTGCAGGAGCCAAGTCATGAAAAAAGCGTTGACGATCGTCGCGACCGCCTTCCTGCTCGCCGCCTGCGGCGAGGTGGACCAGTCCCTTGCCGGCGCCAAATCCGATGCCCCCTCTTACAAGGGCACCGGCAAGGCCTACGTCGATCCGGACTGGAAGCCGGGTGACAAGGCCAGCTGGGAGTCCAAGCTCAAGGCGCGCGGCCAGTACGGCCAGAACGAGTACAACCGGGTCAACTGAAGAACGGACGCCTCATGAAAAAAGCTCTCGCCGTGGCCATGCTCATGGCCCTGGGCTGGGCCGCTCCGGCCCTGGCCCAGCAGGACAAACTCAAGCTTGATGAGCCGCCCGCCAAGTCGGTGCCGGCGCAGCAGGGTGGCATCAAGAGCCAGAACATCTTTGATGTGAAGCCCGATGCCAGCGAGGAGCCGGGTTACGCCACTCAGACCAATGCCGAGCGCGCCCAGGTGCAGCCCGGCAACAACGCGCCCATGTGGCGTGCGGTCGGGGCCGGCGTCACGGGCTACAGCAGCCTGCCGCGACATGAAGCGCCCGAGGCCGGCAATCTGATCCAGCCT